>JBAPPP010000623.1:0-3529 GCA_049280175.1 Rhodanobacter sp. | reverse complement strand
GGCCCTGGTGGATACGCTGCGTGCGCGGCTACCGGGCTATCTGGTGCCCAGACTGGTGCGCGAAGTGGGCGGCGACCTCTCCAAGCGCCCGCTGTAAACCGGACAATGATCACCTCTATACCGTTTTCCGCTGGCGGCCATTCGCGGAATCCGTTACAAACATCAGTTATAGACGATCCTGAACAGGGATCCGCGTAGCCAGCGGTGATCAACGGACAGCTCGACGCCCCATGAAAAAAGACTACGTCATCAAGATCCTCTTCATCGAAAACTCGCTTGAAGAGGCGGAACAGATCATCAGCCTGCTACGCAATACCGGCATTGCCGTGCGCCCCGCGCGCGCCACCAATGTCGAACAGCTGCAGGCGGCGGTAAGCGAACTGGAACCGGACATCATCATGTTCGATCCCGCCGTCGCCAACCTGGAATTGCGCGAAGTCGTGCAAGTACTGGACGCGTATGGCCGCGACTATTCACTGGTGGGCCTGGTCAGCGCCATGGACAACCAGATCGTTGCGGACCTGTTCGTGGGCGGCGCCCGCGGCGTCACCGCGCGTAGCCAGCCAAAGCAGCTGATTGCCGTGCTGCGCCGTGAATTCGACGCGCTGCAGACACGTCGCCAGGTGCGCCGACTGGAGACCTCGTTGCGTGAATCGGAGCGCCGCTGCGACGCACTGCTCGACTCCTCCACCGACGCGATTGCCTATGTCCATGAAGGCATGCATGTCCGCGCCAATCAGGCTTATCTCAACACCTTCGGCTACGACAGTTTCGACGATCTGCTCGGACTGCCGGTGCTGGACATGATCGATCCGGCGAACACGGACGAGTTCAAGGCCCTGCTCAAGAGCCATGCACGCCAGGAGAAGTTGCCTTCCCAGCTCGCCTTGCGTGCACGTCGCGCCGACGGCAACCATCTCGATGCCACGGTGGAATTTGCGCCGGCCACGTTCGAGGGCGAGCCCTGCCTGCAAATTGTTTTCCGGCGGCAGCTGGTCGATCCGGCGGTACTGGAGCAACTGCAGCGGGATTCGGTGACCGGCCTGTTCAACCGGGCGCGCACGCTGGAATGCGTCGATGATGTCGTCGCCGCCGCCGCGAACGGCAAGAAAGGCCAGTCCTTGCTGCTGGTCGAGCCCGACAATTGGGCATCGATCGTGGCCGGAGTAGGTCTTGGCAAGGCGGATGAATTGCTGGCCGGTTTTGCCGGCCGGATCCGCATGCTGCTGGGCACCGACGATGTCGCCGGCATGCTTGCCGAGCACACGCTGGGCGTCGTGCTGGATTCGCGCTCGGACGAAGCGATCAGGGAATGGATCGCCAAACTCCAGCACAGCATCAGCAATGAGATTTTCGATGTCGGCACACGCTCGATCAGCGTCACCGTCAGCATCGGCGGCAGCATGCTGGGCGAAAAGAACGCAAATGCCGAACTGCTGCTCAACCAGGCGAGCCAGGCCCTGCGCACAGCGCAGAGCCTGGGCGGCAGCAAGGTCGAATTGCACGATCCGGCGGCCCGTGAAAAGGCGGACGACGAGCGTGACCGCTACTGGCTTGAACTGTTGCAGCAGGCGCTGGCGCAGAACGGGCTGGTGCTCTACCACCAGCAGACGGTCAGCCTGCAGGATGCCGAGGGTGATTACTCGGAGATCCTGCTGCGCATGAACGGCCCACAGGGCGAGGTACTGCCCGGCTTCTTCATGCCGATCGCCGAAAAGCACAACCTCAACAGCGCGATCGATCGCTGGGTGCTCGATCAGGCCATCAGCGCGCTGCAAGCGCGTGAAGGCCAGGGCCTGCAGACGACGTTCTTCATCAAGCTCACCGCCGCATCGCTGCAGGACGATTCACTGTTGCCATGGCTGGAGGAACGACTCGGCAAGGCCGCACTGAAGAACGGTCGCGTCGTGCTGGAAATGACCGAGAGCAAGGTCATGACCCTGCTGCGCCCGGCACAGGAGTTCGTCAAGACGTGGAAGAAACTTGGCGGCCACTTCGCGCTGGAGCAATTCGGCTCCGGCCTCAACTCGTTCCAGCTGCTCAATCACATCGATGCGGACTATCTGAAGATCGACCGCAGCTACATGGCGGAACTGCCGCGACACCCGGAAAACCAGAAGAAGGTCGCGGAGATCTGTCAGCAGGCGCGCGAGCTGAAACGCCAGACCATTGCCGAATGGGTGGAAGATGCCACCAGCACGTCGCTGCTGTTCGCCTGCGGCGTGGACTTCGTGCAGGGCAACTTCCTGCAAGAACCGCAGCGGCTGGGATAGGGGTGCCTCGAAGAGCTCGTCATCCCTGCGGAGGCAGGGATCCAGCAGCCTCAGCGTCTTGAAGAACAAGGGCGCTGGATCCCTGCCTTCGCGGGGATGACGAGCAAAATCGACACTCAAACAGCAAAAAACCCGCGGATCGCTCCGCGGGTTTTTTATTGGCGCAGAAACAGCCGGCCGGATTATTCGGCGGCTGAAGCGGCGGCAGCAGCAGCGGCAGCCTTGCCGGCAGCCTTGGCAGCGGCAGCAGCGGCCACGTCTTCCTTGATGCGGGCAGCCTTGCCTTCCAGACCACGCAGGTAATACAGCTTGGCGCCGCGCACTTTACCCTTGCGCTTGACGGTCACCGAATCGATCGCTGCACTGTGCGACTGGAACACGCGCTCCACACCGGTGCCATGCGAGATTTTGCGCACGGTGAAGGCCGAATGCAGGCCACGGCTGCGGCGGGCGATGACGATACCTTCGAACGCCTGTACGCGCTCGCGGTTCCCTTCTTTCACCTTGACGTTGACCACCACGGTGTCACCAGGGCCGAATTCCGGCAGCTGGCGGGTGATCTGCTCGGCTTCGAACTGTTCAATGATCTTGTTCATGGCGCACCTGTCGGTTCACTTTAGCTATGTCAATCAATGCTGCGGTCATCACTCGACCGCACCGTCTTGCCGCGCCTGCTCTTGTCGAGCATGTTCGCGGCGGAATTCATCCAGCAATGCCCGGGATTCAGCATCCAGTGCACGCTGTGACAACAGATCCGGGCGGCGCAACCAGGTTCGTCCCAGTGATTGTTTCAGGCGCCAACGGGCAATCGCCGCGTGGTCGCCGGATAACAACACCTCCGGCACGGTACCCAGCGCATCACGCACCGGTTTCGTGTAATGCGGACAATCCAGCAGGCCATCCGAAAATGAATCCTGCTCGGCCGACAGCGCATCGTTCAATGCACCATCCTGCAAGCGGCCCACCGCGTCGATGATCACCGCCGCAGCCAACTCGCCACCGGACAACACATAATCGCCGATGGAAAGCTCCTCGTCGACCTCGTGCGCCAGTACGCGCTCGTCCACACCTTCATAACGTCCACAGAGCAAGGCAATGCGCGGCAGTTTCGCCAGCGCCGCCACCCTACTCTGCGTCAGCCGCGCTCCTTGCGGACTGAGATAAATCACATGTGCCGGTTCTGGCACCGCGTCGCGCATGGCCGCAAGGGTCGCGCGCAACGGCTCGATCAACATCACCATCCCGGGACCGCCGCC
>JBAPPP010000622.1:0-3323 GCA_049280175.1 Rhodanobacter sp. | reverse complement strand
CACGAGGCCACCCGTGGCTTCGATGTGGCGCTGGTTGAGATCGGCGGCACCGTCGGCGACATCGAGTCGCTGCCGTTCCTGGAGGCGATTCGTCAGCTGCGCATCGAGCACGGGCCGGAAAAGGTCGTGTTCATGCACCTCACGCTGGTGCCGTATATCAAGGCTGCCGGCGAGATCAAGACCAAGCCGACCCAGCACTCCGTGAAGGAGCTGCGCTCGATCGGTATTCAGCCGGACATCCTGCTGTGCCGTTGCGAGCAGCAGCTGCCCGAAAGCGAGCGGCGCAAGATCGCGCTGTTTACCAACGTTCCCGAGAACGCGGTGATCAGTGCGACCGACGTCGACATCATCTACAAGCAACCGCTGTGGCTGCATCAGCAGGGGCTGGACGAGATCGTCGTCAAGCGCCTCGGCCTCGATGCCGGCCCGGCCGACCTGTCCAGCTGGCAGCGCACGGTCGACGCGATGGAGCACCCGAAAGACGAGGTCACCGTCGCCATCGTCGGCAAGTATGTCGAGCACAAGGATGCCTACAAGTCGCTCGGCGAAGCACTGCGCCACGGCGGCATCAAGCAGGAGACCCGCGTCAATCTGCATTGGGTGGATGCCGAGCAGATCGAAGCCGACGGCGCCGCCAAGGTGCTCGCCGGCGTCGATGCGATCCTGGTGCCGGGCGGCTTCGGCAAGCGCGGTTTCGAGGGAAAGATTCTGACCGCCAGGTACGCGCGGGAACGTGGCGTGCCGTACTTCGGCATCTGTTACGGCATGCACGCAGCGGTGATCGATTTTGCCCGCCATGTAGCCGGTCTCGCAGAGGCCGATTCCAGCGAGAACGATCGCAATACACCGGATCCGGTCATCGCGTTGATCACCGAATGGACTACGACCACGGGCGACGTCGAACAGCGCAACGAGCGTTCCGACATGGGCGGCACCATGCGCCTGGGTGCACAGGAATGCCGTTTGAAGACCGGCACGCTGGCGCGCGAACTGTATGGCCAGGACGTGGTGCGCGAGCGCCATCGTCATCGCTATGAGTTCAACAACCGTTACCGCCAATCGTTCGAGGATCTGGGCCTGGTGATTTCCGGCAAGTCGATGGACGACCTGCTGGTGGAAATGATCGAGCTGCCTCAGCAGCAGCACCCGTGGTTCCTCGCTTGCCAGGCGCATCCGGAATTCACCTCGACGCCGCGTGATGGCCACCCGCTGTTCAGCGGTTTCATCCTTGCCGCGCGCGAGTTCAAGGCGGTACGCGAAGGGCACCGGCTGGCGCAGGAGTCGATCGCATGAAGCTGTGTGGTTTCGAGATCGGGCTGAACCAGCCGCTGTTCCTGATTGCCGGCCCGTGCGTGGTCGAGTCCATGCAGTTGCAGCTGGACACTGCCGGTACGCTCAAGGAAATCACCGGCCAGCTCGGTATCAACTTCATTTTCAAGTCCAGCTTCGACAAGGCGAATCGCTCATCCAGCGAGAGCTTTCGCGGACCGGGGATGGAAGAAGGCCTGCGCATCCTCGCCGAAGTGAAGCGGCAGATCGGCGTGCCTCTACTCACCGACGTGCACGAATACACGCCGATGGACGAAGTCGCCGCGGTGGTCGACGTACTGCAGACGCCGGCGTTCCTGTGCCGTCAGACCGACTTCATCCAGAAGGTCGCGCGCGCCGGTAGGCCGGTGAATATCAAGAAGGGCCAGTTCCTCGCGCCGTGGGACATGAAGCATGTCGTTGCCAAGGCCAAGGCCGTGGGCAACGACGAGATCATGGTGTGCGAGCGCGGCGCCAGCTTCGGCTACAACAACCTAGTGTCGGACATGCGCTCGCTCAGCGTGATGCGCGAAACCGGTTGCCCGGTAGTTTTCGACGCCACCCATTCAGTGCAGTTGCCGGGCGGGCAGGGTGCCAGCTCCGGTGGCCAGCGCGAATTCGTGCCGGTGCTCGCACGTGCGGCGGTTGCGGTCGGTGTGGCCGGCCTATTCGCCGAGACGCACCCCGATCCAAGCAAGGCACTCAGCGATGGCCCGAACGCGTGGCCATTGGGCAAAATGGAAGCGCTGCTGGAAACCCTGCTGGAACTGGATGCCGTGACCAAGCGGCACGGTTTCCTGGAGCAGGGATTGTCTTGACAGGAACTGTCCTGCACGGAATGGTCTTGCGCAGTCGAGCACCGTTACCGTTCATCGAATATCACCACTTCATCAAGCTAACGGACACTGCATGAGCACTCTGATCACCCGCATCCACGCCCGTGAAATCCTCGATTCGCGCGGCAATCCCACGCTGGAAGCCGAAGTCACCCTCGCGGACGGCGGCTTCGGTCGCGCCGCCGTGCCGAGCGGCGCCTCGACTGGTTCGCGCGAAGCGGTCGAGCTGCGCGACGGCGACAAGTCGCGTTATGCGGGCAAGGGTGTCAAGCATGCAGTGACGAACGTCAACACGACGATCGCCAATGCGCTGAAAGGATTCGACGCGGCCGACCAGAAAGGCCTGGACGCGAAGCTCATCGCGCTGGACGGCACACCGAACAAGGGCAACCTCGGCGCGAACGCGCTGCTCGGCGTCTCGATGGCGGCAGCCCATGCGGTTGCTGCTTCGCGCGACGAGCCGTTGTGGAACTATCTGTCGAACGGCAAGCCCGGTGCACTGCCGGTGCCCATGATGAACATCATCAACGGTGGTGCGCACGCCGACAACAACGTCGACGTGCAGGAGTTCATGATCTTGCCGGTCGGCTTGTCGAACTTTGCCGAGGCATTGCGCGCCGGCGCGGAAATCTTCCATGCGCTGAAGAGTGTGCTCAAGGGCAAGGGCCTGAGCACCGCGGTGGGCGACGAAGGCGGCTTCGCGCCGAACCTGCGTTCCAACATCGAGGCACTCGACACGATCCTCGAGGCTGTCAACACCACCGGCTACAAGGTCGGCAGCGAAATCCTGCTGGGTCTGGACGCGGCCAGCTCGGAGTTCTTCAAGAACGGTCACTACGATCTCGAGGGCGAAGGCAAGATCTATACGCCCGCGCAGTTCGTCGATGTACTCGCCAGCTGGGCCAAGCAATACCCGATTATCACCATCGAAGACGGCATGGCCGAGGGCGACAGTGAGGGCTGGAAGCTGCTGACCGAACGCCTTGGCAAGGACGTGCAGCTCGTCGGCGACGACAATTTTGTCACCAACCCGGCGATCTTCCGCAAAGGCATCGATGCTGGCATCGCCAATGCGATTCTGATCAAGGTGAACCAGATTGGCACGTTGTCGGAGACCCTGGAGACCATCGCGATGGCCGACGCTGCGAAGTACGCGGCGGTGATCTCGCATCGTTCGGG
>JBAPPP010000621.1:0-1841 GCA_049280175.1 Rhodanobacter sp. | reverse complement strand
GGTCCAATGCGCTCGCAAGGTGATGTCGGTGATCTTGACCACCGAAGAACGGCGCAATCTTTTACGCGTGCGCCTTGTGATCGGCGAATGACCGCTCCTGGCGGATATTGTTGATTTAGTCGTGGCTTTGTTTCGGGCTCCTGCGTTTTCAGGGTCATGGTCTATTTATTGGGGTGTTGTCTCAGGATCGGACCGGGCATCGGCGCCGATTTCTTTGGAGCCGTCATGCCGACACGGGGCAAGCGGCCGGCATCGCTCGAAGCTTTGCGAGCTTCCTCAGATTCTGGGCGGTGGCCGCGAGTAGGAACTCGTCTCGCGCGCCGCTCGGACCGCGCAGTCTAAGGCGACCGAGTCTGAGGATGCGCTTGAGATGGGCGAACAGCATCTCGATCTTCTTCCGGCGATGACGCGAACGCTCGTAGGCCGGCGTGTTTGCCAGGCTTCGGGCGACATCGCGCGCATCTTCATCGAGGTCACGCGGCACCTTACGCTGCGGCGTGTTCGGGCAGCATTTCGTCTTTAAGGCGCAGCCCTGGCAGTCGGACTTGCTCGATCGGTACAACCGCGTCCCGTCCTTGGTGATGCCCGAGCGCGGCGTCGCGTAGGTTCGCCGGAACTGCACCAGCAGCTTGCCCTGCGGGCAGGTGTAGTGGTTGCGTCCAGCGTCGAACACGAAGTCGGATCGGGAGAAGGTGCCGTCGGTCCGGTTGGACTTGTCGAACACCGGGATGTGCGGTTCGATCTGACGCTCCTTGACCAGCCATGCCAGGTTCGCGGCCGAGCCATAGGCGCTGTCGGCGGCAAGATGCCGGGGCGTAATGCCAAAGCGCCTGGCGGTTCGGTCGATCATGGTGCGTGAGGCACCGACCTCCGCCTGGCGGATGGCTCGGCTGGCTTCGACGTCGAGAATGACAGCATTCTCGGTATCGATCAGATAGTTAGTGGCATAGGCGAAGAAGGCGTGCCCCTTGTGGGCGCCCGTCCACTGCGCCGCCGGATCCGATGGTGAGACGAACTTCGGCTTCACCTCGCTGGCCGCACCGAACGCGGCATCGTCCAGCGTTGCCAGATACTCGCGAACGGCTCGTCCAGCATCGGCGTCGAGGCCACCGATCCGCCACTGATCGCCGGGAACAGACCGCTGCTTGTTGGCGTCGGCCGCGATCAGGCTCGCATCCACCGCGAAGCCTTCGCCGCCGACAAGACCCTCGGCCAGGCACCGCTGCACCACCGTCTCGAACAAATGACGCAGAATATCGCTCTGCCGGAACCGGCCATGACGGTTGCGCGAGAAGGTGGAGTGGTCCGGCACCCGGCCGTCAAGTCCCAAGCGACAAAACCAACGATAGGCCAGATTGAGATGGATTTCATCGCACAGCCGCCGTTCGGATCGGATGCCCATGCAGTACCCGACAATCAGCATCCGCATCATCAGTTCGGGATCAATCGAGGGGCGGCCGATGTTGCTGTAGAACGGCTTCAGCTCCGTGCGCACCTTCTCGAGGTCGAGGAACCGGTCAATACGTCGGAGCACGTGATCTTCGGGGACATGGTCATCGAGGCAGAAATCGTAAAATAGCTGCGCAGGCGCCGTCTGCATCCCCATCATCGTCCCGCTCCTCCGCAAATCAATACGAGCATGGAATCACGCCAGCCAACGCCGATCAACGGCAGACTAAATCAACAATATCCGCCAGAAGCAGTCATTCGAGCTTTGGCCAAGTTCTTTTGTCACGACGTATTCACAAAATCACGCGCCGACTATCAACCCTCGCATGAAACTCAATCTCGCCATCGGAGAGCAATTTATGCCCGGGCCGCAGCCCTTGCGAACCCCACAC
>JBAPPP010000620.1:0-4049 GCA_049280175.1 Rhodanobacter sp. | reverse complement strand
TGACGATGAATGTTTGGTACGCATCTGGCCGGATGGGCCTCGTCTTATGTTAGCTGCTCTTCGGACTGGCTCACCTAAGCCATGGCACGTGAACTAACGCTGCAGAGATTGCTTTCAACGGCGGTCTGCTCATGGGGCTGCTTTACATGACCGCAGGGCGTCTCTGGATGTCTATAGGGATGCATATCGGCTGGGACTTCACCGAGGAATCGATGCCGGCGTCAACATCACACACAGCCTGTTCCTCAGTGTTCCTGACATCACCAAGTCGACAATCCTTGCCGAAGGGGCCCATGGCCCTGATGGATCCCCGTTTGCGGCCTTGATCGGAAGCGTCGCGATCTTTGCCATCCTTTACGCTCATTCGAAAGGATGGACTCGACTCGGACCACGTTTCGCCATGATTGAAGAGCCGACGTTCCCCGCTAAACGGTCTAGCCAACGGCGTTACGCCTGAACTCGTCTAACTTTCTTCGCTTGGATATCACACTCCCTTTTGCCGATCGTCGACATTCTTGGAAGTGTCCGCGTTAGTGGGGTAGAACCCAGCGGCCACTGGATGCGGTGGATAGGGGAAGTGCCTAGCCTAGAAATCGTGGTAGCGCTCAATCTTGGCCACTCCGGTGGCCCGGGCGAAATTCCTTTCCTCAGCAACGGCGAGGAAATGCCCGAGATGGCGTAGTTCCAATGCTATATATAAAATATATGGAGATTGACATCGTCATACAATGGTCGATTGCTCACGGGATCGCTAACGTATCTCCCAAGCCAGGCGGTCTGGCCATTTTTTGGGAGCGTTGTCGTGAATCCATCTCTACGCAGTGCTTTATTTACCCCAGCTACGCGACCTGAGCGGTTTGCCAAGGCAGCCGAAGTCAACGCCGACCTGCTGATCATTGATCTAGAGGACGCGGTGGCACCTAGCGACAAGGACGCAGCGCGCGCTAAAGCGTTGGACGCACTGTCGCATCCTTCAGGCGGTTCGATGAAGCGTGCGCTGCGCATCAACGCCATTGAAAAAATCACCGGCTTGACCGATACGCTCGCGCTGCTGAAGCAGGGCGGCGGTCAACCCGACTACGTGGTGGTTCCCAAGACAGAATCCGCCACTCACTTGCAACTGCTCGATCGCGTTTTAACCGAGGCCGGTTGCCAGCCGCGTCTGATCGCGATCATCGAAAGTTCGCGCGCCTTGCAGGCGTTGGAGCAGATCGCATCCGCCACGCCACGATTGGCCGCGCTGATGCTTGGCGCAGCTGATCTGGCGGCTGACCTGGGCTGCGGATCCGACGCGCCGAATCTTGTGCATGCCCGGGCCTTGATGATCCAGGCCTGCGCACTGAACGACATAGCCGCCATCGACTCGCCGTACTTCGATATCCATGATGAGGATGGTCTGCAACGAGATACCGAGCGGGCGGCCGATATGGGTTTCACCGGCAAGGCGGCCATTCACCCCGCGCAGATCGCCACGATCAATAGAGTTTTCACCCCCACAGCAGAGGCGGTCGCTCACGCGCGTGCCGTGCTGGCCGAGAACCGCAAAGGCGTGGGTCAGGTAGACGGCCAAATGGTCGACGAAGCCGTCGCCAGAAAGGCGCGTCGCGTACTCGCTGCGGCCGGCGAAACGCCACCCAATAACTGACTCCTCCGATCACGACTCAACAATCACTGAGGAATAAATCATGGATACCATTTTACCTGCCTACAAGTGTGTCGGTGACCGCCGCTTCCGCGAAACGTCTGGACTGTACTGGGAAGATTTTCAGCCGAACGACGTGTTTGAACATCGCCCTGGCCGCACCGTTCTAGATACCGACAATGTCTATTTCACCTTGCTCACGTTGAACTGTCAGCAGGTTCACTTCGATGCCGCGTACGCGGCGAAAACCGAGTGGAAAAGGATGCTGGTGGACTCAACGTTCACGCTGGCATTGCTGACCGGCATGAGTGTGCGGACCGTCAGCGCCAAGGTCGTTGCCAACCTGGGCTGGGACAAGGTCAAGGCGACGCACCCCGTCTTCGCAGGCGACACGCTTTATGCCGAGAGCACCGTCCTGCACAAGCGCGAATCCAAGAGCCGCCCCACGCAGGGCATCGTCACCGTGGCAACCCGCGGCGTCAATCAGGACGGTATCGAGGTGATGAACTTCGAACGCACGATGCTGGTTTACCGCCGGGGTCATTCGCCCGAAGAGGCCGCCAACTACTGAGCGCCACCGTCATTTTCGAAGGACATTCTGCATGAGTTTCAACACGCTCTATCAAAGCAAACTAACCACGCCCGATGCCGCCGTAGCGCTCATTCGATCGGGTAGCAAACTCGCTATTGGCATGGCAATGGCCGAGCCGCCCGCCTTGTTAAGTGCGCTCGCACAACGCGCAGAAGCCGGCCAGGTCGAGGACATCAAGGCGTATTACTACGAGTCCACAAGCATTCTTGGAAAAACGATACTGCGTTACGAGCTCAACGATCGTATCCGCCCGTACTGCATGTTCATCACAGCCGTTGAACGTGCACTTATCAAGCGCGGCGTGGAAGATGGCGGACGCAAGGTCATCAACTATGTGCCCAGTACTTTTCATCAGGCACCGCGCTTTTTGACCGAACACATCGGCATCGATACCTTCATCATGACGGTATCGCCGATGGATCCACACGGCTACTTCAGCCTCGGCGTCGGCAACGACTACTCAAGCATCGTGGCCAGAGCGGCGGGAAAGCTGATCGTAGAAGTCAACGATCACATGCCCCGTGTGCAAGGCGCAGGCGCGCAGCTGCATATTTCCGAAGTCGACGCCGTCGTTGAAAACCATGTGCCGCTACTGGAGCTGCCCGTACGCAAAGCCAGTGCGGAGGACGAGATCATCGGTCAGACGATTGTCGGCATGGTTCCCGACGGCGCCTGCCTGCAGATGGGCGTCGGTGCATTACCCAATTTCGTCTGCAGCCAGCTGAGGCAGCGCAACGATCTGGGCATCCATACCGAAGCGCTGTGCCCCGGCATGATCGATCTCATCCTATCAGGCGTGGTATCCAACCAGCGCAAAACGCTTGACCGTGGCAAGACGGTGTTCACCTTTGCCATGGGGCAACAGGTGATGTACGACTTCCTCGACAACAACCCATCCGTCTATAGCCAGCCGGTTAATTACGTCAACTCGCCTTCGATCATTGCCCAGAACGACAATGTCATTTCGGTCAATGCCACGCTACAAATCGACCTGACAGGAGCCTGTAATTCAGAGCATATGCTCGGCCATCAATACAGCGCGTCCGGTGGTCAGCTGGACTTCGTCCGTGGTGCTTATGCCTCACGCGGCGGCAAATCAATCATCGCCTGCCGCGCCACTGCCGCAAAAGGCACGGTCTCGCGAATAGTGCCCCGTCTTGGTGGGCCTGTGACCACGCCACGTATCGACACTCACATCGTGGTGACCGAGCACGGCTGGGTCAATCTCAAGGGCAAATCATCAACTGAGCGCGCCCTGGCCTTGATCGGTCTGGCGGAGCCGCAGTTTCGCGAAGAGCTGCATGCCGCCGCCAAGACGATGAATCTGATCTAAGGCGACCGAGAAGTGATTCGCGACCGCAGTCACTTCCGACTAGCGCTCATACGCGATCCGCCGATCGGCAACACGATTCTACTGGCGCAAGCCCACTAGGTTCCGCCCTCGATCCAGTCAGCCGCACGTTGTTCTTGAGAATGGGCTCTGCTGGGACGCATGCGGCACCCGTGGTTCGGCAAGGCAAGTACGCAACACGCGAGAATGGACTGCCCCGACGTGAACTTAGCCACCGGCAAGTGCTAGGGCAGGGTGACTAGTCGGTGTTATCGCGGTAGGGGTCGATGGGCGTTTCTCAACAGCCTGCTACGCGTTTAGTCGCGAGGATCGGGTTCACTTGACGCGGCGCACATCCTGTATCCAATTGGTTTCCCAAGTTCTGCCGCCATCACCAGAGTAGGCCTGTTCCCAGTGCGCAGTGGTGGGAGTGATCTGCGACCAAATGAAGCGCACCTTGATCGGTTTGCCGCGCAGTGTATCGC
>JBAPPP010000619.1:0-9641 GCA_049280175.1 Rhodanobacter sp. | reverse complement strand
GTGATGAACACCGACAACATGTCGATCCTCGGCCTCACCATCGACTATGGCCCTTACGGCTGGGTCGACAACTACGATGCGGAATGGACGCCGAATACCACCGACGCGCAGCGCCGCCGCTATCGCTACGGGCAGCAGCCGAACGTAGCGTGGTGGAACCTCAGCCGCCTGGCAGGGGCGCTGGCTCCGCTGTTTGAAGGTATCGAGCCGCTGCAGGCCGGGCTGGACCGCTATGCCGCGACTTATGCCGCGGCTGACCGCGTCAACACCGCCGGCAAGCTTGGTCTGGCCGAGTGCCGCGATGACGACGTGGCGCTGATGCAGTCTTTGCAGACGCTGATGCAGCAAGCCGAGATCGACATGACGCTATGGTTTCGCGCATTGGCCGATGTCGATGCGCAGGCGCCAACGCTGGCGATATTCCATGACGCGTTCTACGACGAAACGAAACAGCATGAGGCAGAGCCCGCGCTCAACGATTGGCTGATGCGATATGTCGCCCGCCTTGCGACGGATTCGCAGTCAACCGAACAACGTCGAGAGGCCATGCGCGCTGTCAATCCACGCTACGTGATGCGCAATTATCTGGCGCAGCAGGCGATCGACCGTGCGGAGCAGGGTGATGCCAGTGGCATCGATGAACTGCTCGAAGTCATGCGGCATCCGTATGACGAGCAGCCTGGTCGCGAGTCATTCGCGCAGAAACGCCCGGACTGGGCCCGGCATAAGGCCGGCTGCTCGATGCTGTCGTGCAGTTCGTGAGCGTGGCGCCCGTTCAGAACGGCCAGGGGCCAGCATGGCCGGCCCCTGGATTCAATGACTTTGGTGCCCTCGAGACGATTCGAACGTCCGACCTGCCCCTTAGGAGGGGGCCGCTCTATCCAACTGAGCTACGAGGGCAGCGGCGGGATTTTCGCATGGATGACTAGCGACGTGCTCGGCTTGGCGAAAAGAGCCAGATCAAGAGCACCCCACCCCAACCCTCCCCTGCAGGCAGGGGAGGGAGCACACCGCGCAGACGCGCAGCTCCATGGGCTAGCCAGTAGGGTTAACGGCGGCCTGCTAGAATTGCCGTTTTATAAGCCTTCAATTCACGGTGCCGGCAGGCGCCACGCAAGTTCAGGAGACATCCATGTCCCATGCAATCCTTACCGCGCTTGGCCTCGGCGGCGCGCAGTCCGGCAGCTATCTCGGGCAGGGCGAGTGGTCGAAAACCACCGACGCTGGCACGTTGCAACCGCTGAACCCCGCTACCGGCGAAGTGCTGGGTACGGTGCATGCTTCCAGCGCCGCCGATTACGAACTGATCATCAAGCGCGCGCAGGCCGCCTTCAAGGTGTGGCGCACGACGCCGGCGCCCCAGCGCGGTGAAGCAGTGCGCCTGTGTGGTGAGGCGTTGCGCAAGAACAAGGATGCGCTGGGTTCGCTGGTTGCGCTGGAGATGGGCAAGATCAAGCCCGAGGGCGACGGCGAAGTGCAGGAGATGATCGACATCGCCGACTTCGCGGTAGGCCAGAGCCGCATGATGT
This sequence comes from Rhodanobacter sp., assembly GCA_049280175.1. GTDB lineage: Bacteria > Pseudomonadota > Gammaproteobacteria > Xanthomonadales > Rhodanobacteraceae > Rhodanobacter. The sequence goes on along the minus strand of JBAPPP010000619.1, from coordinate 8,112 downwards.
ACGGCTATACGATGCACTCGGAGCGCCCTGGCCATCGCATGTACGACCAGTACCATCCGCTGGGCCTGATCGGCATCATCAGCGCGTTCAACTTTCCGGTCGCGGTGTGGGCCTGGAATACCTTCCTCGCCACGATCTGCGGTGACATCTGCATCTGGAAGCCGTCGCCGAAAGCGCCGTTGTCGGCGATCGCGACAATGAAGATCTGCAATGAGGCGCTGAAGGCCGGTGGCTTCCCGGATCTGTTCTTCCTGTTCAACGATGCCGGCACCGAACTGTCGCAGGCATTCGTCGACGACAAGCGCATCCCGCTGATCAGCTTCACCGGCTCGACCAAGGTCGGCCGCATGGTCGGCGAGCGCGTGGCGCATCGCATGGGTCGCTCGCTGCTGGAGCTGGGCGGCAACAACGCGATCATCCTGGATGAAAGCGCAGACCTGAAGCTGGCGATCCCGGGCATCGTCTTCGGTGCCGTTGGTACCGCCGGTCAACGCTGCACCACCACGCGCCGTCTGTTCGTGCACGAGTCGATCCATGACAACGTCGTCGACACGCTGGTGAAGGCCTATGGCCAGGTCGAAGGCAAGATTGGTGATCCGACCCTTGCCACGACGTTGATGGGTCCGCTTAACAGCCCCGAGGCCGTGCAGGGTTTTCTCGCCGCGATCGAGAAGGCCAAGGCAGCTGGCGGCAGCGTGCGCACGGGCGGCAAGGCGCTCACCGATCGCAAGGGCAACTTCGTGTTGCCGACCATCGTCACCGGCCTGAAGAATTCCGACGACGTGGTGCAGACCGAGACGTTCGCGCCGATCCTCTACGTGATGCCGTTCAAGACGCTGGATGAGGCGATCGAGTTGCAGAATGCCGTGCCTCAGGGCCTGTCCTCGTCGATCTTCACGCAGAATCTGCGCTCGGCCGAGCAGTTCCTGTCCGCAGCTGGCTCGGACTGCGGCATCGCGAACGTCAACATCGGCACCTCGGGTGCGGAGATCGGCGGCGCGTTCGGCGGCGAGAAAGAGACCGGTGGTGGTCGTGAGTCCGGCTCCGACGCATGGAAGGTCTACATGCGTCGCCAGACCAACACCATCAACTACTCCGATGCACTGCCACTGGCCCAGGGCATCAAGTTCGAGTTCTAAGTGATACGAATCGGTCGCGGGCAGTTCGCTGCCCGTGATCGATGACGATGCAAGACGGCGCTATTCCCACTTCCAGCAGAGTGAGCGATCCGATGAGCTATCAGCCTTCCTACCGTTCGACCACCAGTTCGCTGGCGATTGTGAGCCTGGTGTTCGGCATTCTTTCCTGGTGCGTGTTGCCATTTATCGGTGCGATCGTGGCGGTCGTCTGCGGTCACCTGGCACGCAGCGAAATCCGTCGCTCGGCGGATGGTCCGATGGAAGGTGACGGCATGGCCGTAGCCGGTCTGGTACTCGGCTACCTGCACTTGCTGTTGTGCGTGCTGCTGATTGTGATTGGCATTGCCGCGCTGTTTTTTGGTCTTGCCTTCACGCACTGGCAGTGGCATTGACACCTATCCGATGACGACCAAACCTGCTTCCCCACCGTACGATTTTCAGGACTATCGCGTCGTCGTCGCTGGCGGCAGTCGTGGCATTGGTCGAAGTATCGCACTGGCATTTGCGCAGGCTGGCGCCGCCGTGTCGATCTGCGCGCGCGGCGAAGGTGCGCTGGAGGAAACCCGGCAGTCCATCGCCGCCTTTGGCGTCACCGCCCATGCGCAGTCTTGCGACCTGGCCGATGCGCAGGCGATCGACAGCTATATCGCGAGTGCTTCCGGCGCGCTCGGTGGCATCGATGTGCTGGTCAACAACGCCAGCGGTTACGGTTTTGGCGACAACGATGAAGCGTGGCTCGCCGATTTCAACGTCGACCTCATGGCCGCGGTGCGCGCCTCGCGCGTGGCGCTGCCACATCTGGCGAAGTCGACGCGCGCGTGCATTCTTCACACCAGTTCAATCGCGGCATTGCGTCCGCGCGCCGGCAGTCCGTCCTACGCGGCCATGAAAGCCGCGCTTAGTCATTACACCTCGTCGCAGGCGCTGGTACTGGCCGAACAGCGCATCCGCGTCAACGCCATTGCACCCGGTTCGATCGAGTTCTCCGGTGGCATGTGGGATCGCTGCAAGCATGAGGATCCAGTGCGCTATGCCGCCATCTTGGCGAAGATTCCGTTCGGCCGTTTTGGTACGCCGGAGGAAATCGCGCACGCGGCGTTGTTCCTGGCGTCGCCTTGGGCCGGATGGATTACTGGACAGACCCTGGTCGTCGATGGCGGCCAGATGCTCAATGGTTGAGGGCGAGCGCTGATGAAGGCGAGGTTGATGACATGAGCGAGCTGCACTCCACATCGCGTTTCAGCGATCGCGTCGACGACTACGTGCTTTACCGGCCGGACTATCCACCGGCACTGCTCCATTGGCTGCAGTGCGAGCAGGGTGTCGATACCGGTTGGCGAGTTGCCGATATCGGTGCAGGCACCGGTATCTCATCGAAGATGTTTCTCGATGCCGGCTATCGCGTTACGGCAGTGGAACCGAATGGGCCGATGCGTTCTGCGGCCGAACTCTGGCTGGAAGCGTACGAAGGTTTCGATACTGTCGATGGTCGCGCCGACGCCACGGGGCTGAACGACGCCAGCGTGGATCTGGTGACAGTGGCGCAAGCGTTCCACTGGTTCGACGAGCAGGCGACGCGAAGTGAGTTCGCACGCATCCTGCGCCCGGGCGGACTGGCAGCGATCTGGTGGAATTCGCGTCGTCTGGCCGGTACGCGCTTTCTTGAAGGTTACGAGGCGCTGCTGCTGAAGTTCGGCACGGACTATGTCAGCGTGGCGGAGCGCTATGCGGACGACGAGCAGATGCGCGCGTGGTTCGGTAGCGGTTATCGGGGTAGTGCCAGTTTCGAGCATGGCCAGCTGCTGAATTTCGAGGCACTGCGCGGCCGGCTGATGTCATCTTCCTATGCGCCGAAAGCGGGACATCCCCACCACGAGCCGATGCTGCAGGCACTGCGCGAACTGTTCGACACCTGCGAAGAGCACGGCACGGTAAGCTTCGATTACGACACCCGCATTTTCGCGGGCCATCTGGTCTGACCCATGTACGACTACCTGCGCCCGCTGCTGTTCAAGCTCGATGCCGAGACCGCACATCGCGTCACCCTGTACGGGCTGGGCGTCGCCCAGCGCAGCAATTTCGCGCACTGGATCGCCAAACCTCCGGCCGATCTGCCGACCACCGCGTTTGGTATCACGTTCCCGAATCCGGTAGGCCTGGCCGCGGGCCTGGACAAGAATGCCGAACATCTCGATGCGCTTGACGCGCTCGGTTTCGGCTTCATCGAAGTAGGCACCGTGACGCCACTGCCGCAACCGGGCAACGACAAGCCACGGATGTTCCGGCTGCCGCAGCACGAGGCGATCATCAACCGGCTCGGCTTCAACAACGGCGGTGTCGATGCGCTGGTACGCAACGTGCAACAGTCCAGTTATCACGGCGTGCTCGGTATCAACATCGGCAAGAATAAAGACACGCCGAACGAGAAAGCAGTCAACGATTATCTGATCTGCCTCGGTCGTGTCTACGAACACGCCAGTTACATCACCGTCAATATTTCCTCGCCGAATACCCAGGGCCTGCGCGATCTTCAGGAAGAGGCTACGTTGCGCCGCTTCATCTCGATCCTGCGCGAGGCGCAGGAACGGCTTGGCTCGCAGCATGGGCAGCGCAAGCCGATGCTGTTGAAGATCGCACCGGATTTGAGCGAAGCGGAACTGGATGCGATTGCCGAAGTGTTGCTGCGTACCGGCATCGATGGCGTGATCTGCAGCAACACGACGATCGACCATGCCGCCGTGGCTGATGACCCTCACGGCGGCGAGACCGGTGGCCTGTCCGGCAAGCCGCTGTTCGCGCGTTCCACGGCGGTGCTGGCCGGTATGAGCAAGCGCCTGCAAGGGCGCATTCCACTGATCGGCGTGGGCGGCATCCTCGATGGCAGTGACGCGGCGGAGAAGATCGATGCCGGTGCTGCGCTGGTGCAGGTTTATTCGGGCATGATCTATCGCGGGCCGCAATTGGTCAGCGAGTGCGTCAATGAAATCCGCCGCCAACGCGAGGATGCGCTTGAAGGCGTACCGGATGAGAGCGGCTATGCCGGCTGAGCGAGTGAACATGCCGCCGCAGCAAGTCGACATGGGCGGCTACACGCTCATCGAAAACGCGTCGCTGGCGAACCGCAACACGCTGCGCGTCGCCGCGCGAGCGAAGCTGCTGGCCGAATTCCGTGACGCCAGCCGGTTGCCTGAGCTGCTGGATTTTCCCGCCATCCGCAACGGTCGTCTGCTGGTGCTGGGCGAGGGCAGCAACGTGCTGTTCACCGGCGACTTCGACGGCACCGTTCTGGTGATGGCTACCCGCGGCGTGCAAGTGGAGAGTGATGGCGACAGCGCACGCATCGCCGTGGCCGCTGGCGAGCGCTGGGATGACTTCGTGCGCTGGACGCTGGGCCAGGGCTATGCCGGGCTGGAAAACCTGATTCTGATTCCCGGTACGGTGGGCGCCGCACCGATTCAGAACATCGGCGCCTACGGCTGCGAAGTGGCCGAGTTCATCGAGAGTGTGGAAGCGTGGGACACCCGCGAGCGCTGCGTGGTGACGCTCGATCACGCCACCTGCGCGTTCGCCTATCGCGACTCGTTGTTCAAGCATGAACCGGGGCGTTACATCGTCACGGCGGTGCGTTTCGTGTTGCCACGTAGCCGCCCGCTGCGCACCGACTACGCGGGCATCCGTGAGCAACTGGCGCGGATGGGCGTGGACAAGCCCGCACCGTTCCATGTCGCCGAAGCGGTGGTGCATCTGCGCACGAGCAAGCTGCCTGATCCAGCGGTGATCGGCAATGCCGGTAGTTTCTTCAAGAACCCCATCGTCGATGCCGCGCTGGCCGAACAGCTGAAGCGCGACCACCCCGGGCTCGCCGTTTGGCCACAGCCCGACGGTCGCTGCAAGGTATCGGCGGCCTGGTTGATCGAGGCGGCCGGTTTCAAGGGCATGCGCGAAGGCGACGCGGGCATTTCCCAGCGCCATGCGCTGGTGCTGGTCAATCACGGCAAGGCGAGCGGCCCCGAATTGTGGGCGTTGGCGCAGCGTGTCATCGCTGGTGTGCAGGCAAAATTCGGCGTGCGGCTGGAGCCGGAGCCGTTGGTGATTGGCGTCAGCGCCTGAAGCCGGTGCCCAGGCTCCGGACCACAACGTGCGGCGCATGCAGGCATGCCTTATGGCACACGGATACCCGCATCGGCACGCTCAGAATCAGCCAGATAGACCATCGCGCGCGACGCCACCCCGACCGGCAAATCACAAGGAAGCACAGGCCATGAAGTTGCACAAACTCAAAACCCTGACATGGAGCGTACTGCTGGGCATGGGAATGCTGGGGGGCGCCGCTCATGGCGCCACCGCAACGCCAGCCGCGTCCAGCCAAAGCAGCAACGTGCTGCGCGCAACTCTGAAAAACGGATTGCGCGTCGTCATCGTGCGCGACACCCTGGCACCGATGGTGACCACCCAGATCACCTATCTGGCTGGTGGCTATGAAACACCGAAGGGCTTTCCCGGCACGGCACATGCGCTGGAACACATGATGTTTCGCGACAGCACCGGCATGACCGGTGCCCAGTTGAACGAGATGACCGGCAAGATGGGTGGCGACAACAACGCGTTCACCACCAATGACGCGACCCAGTATTACTTTGTGGCGCCTTCGGCCTACCTCGATATCCTGCTGCACATCGAGGCCACGCGGATGCAGGGTCTGCTGCTCAGCGACAAGGACTGGGCGCTGGAAAAGGGTGCGATTGAGCAGGAAGTTTCGCGCGATATCTCCGACCCGGGCTTCCTCGCGTTCGAGAAGGCTGAAGGCACCTTGTACGCAGGTACCGGTTATGCCACCGATCCGCTGGGAACGCGTCCTTCCTTCGATAAGACCACGTCCGATCTGCTGCGGCAGTTCCACAACGACTGGTATGTGCCGAACAACGCGATTTTCGTGATCGTCGGCGATGTCGATCCGCAGGCCACGTTGGCCAAGGTGAAGCAGCTGTTCGAGCCGATTCCCGAACGCGCCACCCCCGAACGCGTGCCGGTAAAGCTGCAGGAGTTCAAGCCGCACACCATCTCCGGCAGCACGCCGCAAGGCACGGGTTCAGTGCAGTTCCTCTATCGCATGCCGGGCATGCAGACGAAGGATTTCGCCGCGACACAGGTGCTGATGGACGTGTTGGGCAACGCGCGCAGCCAGCTGTCGGAACTGGCGGTGCAAGGCAAGGTGCTCAGTGCCGATGCACAGATCCAGCCGTTCAGTCACGGTGGCATCGGCGCGATTGAAGCGACCTTTCCCCAAGGCGGCGATGCGAAACAGACGCAGGCCGATCTCGGCGGGGTGATCGCGCAATTGCTGAAAGACGGCGCCTCGCCCGAACTGGTCGATGCCGCCAAACGCTCTGAAATCACCCAGGCCGAGTTCAACAAGAACAGCGCAGTCACGTTGGCCAGCGCATGGTCGCAGGCACTGGCCTGGCAAGGGCTGGATTCGCCCGACGAGGCCGAGGAGCAGATCCGCAACGTGACGGTGGACGACGTGAACCGCGTTGCCCGTGCCTTTCTGAAACCGGATAGCCGCGTGACTGTGGTGCTCACGCCAGACCAAAACGGCAAACGCCCGCCCGACAGCAACGGCTTCGGCGGCACCGAATCGTTTGGCAGCAACGACAAGCTCGATGGGCCACTGCCGGAGTGGGCAGAGCAAACCCTGCACACGTTGGCGATGCCGCACTGGACGCTGGCACCGGTCGACATGAAGCTGGACAACGGCATCCGGCTCATCGTGCAGCCGGAATCGATCAGCAAGACAGTTACCATCGTCGGCCATGTCGACCAGGATGCAGGCCTGCAGGAGCCGAAGGGGCAGGAGGGTGTCGGACGCTTGCTGTCGTCGTTGTTCGATTACGGCACCAGCAGTCTCGATCGCAATGCATTCCACAAGGCGCTGGACGATATCTCCGCGACCGAATCGGGCGGTACCGATTTCAACCTGGCAGTACCGAGTGGCCAGTTCGACAAGGGCATGCAACTGCTCGCCGACAACCAGCTGAATCCTGCATTGCCGCAAGCCGGCTTCGACGTGCAGCGCAGCTCGCTAGCGCGTACGCTCGCCGGCGAAATGCAGTCACCCGACTACAAGATGATGCGTGCGTTGAAGCAGGGCCTGTTGCCCACCGGCGACTCGGGTTTGCGCCAAGCCACGCCCGCTACTCTTGGCGGTCTGTTCCTTCAGGATGTGAAGGATTACTTCGCACAGGCTTACCGCCCGGATCTGACCACCATCGTAGTGGTCGGTGATGTGACGCCGGAACAGGCCAGGGCCACAGTGGAAAAATACTTCGGCGGCTGGAAGGCCACGGGTACGAAACCCGATGTCGTGCCGAAGCCGGTGCCACTCAATCCGGCTGGTTACACACTGGTAAACAATGCCTACGCGTCGCAGGACCAGGTATTGATGGGTCAGGTGCTCGATCTGAATCTGTACAACCCGGATCGCTACGCACTGAAGCTCGGCAATGATGTGCTCGGTGGCAACGGTTTCGCTTCGCGCCTGATGACCGATGTGCGCGTGCGCCATGGCTTCGCCTATGGCGCAGCCTCGGGCATGCAGTTCGATCGTTCGCGTTCGTTGTTCTACGTGGAGTACGGCAGCGACCCGGGCAAGGTCGCCCCGGTGGATGGGCTGATCCGCCAGAACCTGGCGGACATGCAGAACACGCCGGTGAAGGACGACGAGCTGATCAATGCGCGCCAGTTCGAGATCCGCTCGATTCCGCTAGGCGTTTCCAGCGTCAACCACATCGCGCGGTCGCTGCTGAGCTGGGGCTACAAAGGCCAGCCACTGGACGAGCCAATGGTCGCTGCCAGCTACTACCTCAAGCTCACGGCAACGCAGGTGCAGGACGCGTTCAAGAAGTACCTGAAGCCGGAGCACATGGTGCAGGTGGTGCAGGGGCCGCCGCCGGCCAAACACTGAGTATTGCAA
>JBAPPP010000618.1:0-3245 GCA_049280175.1 Rhodanobacter sp. | reverse complement strand
GTGTTGGGCTTCGCTGCGCGCACCCCAACCTACGCAGCCCGGTCGAACGCGGTGACGGTTGTGGCTTGCGTTCAACTGTCCAGCGTGGCGTCCAGTGTGATGGTGGCCTTGAGCACCTTCGATACCGGACAACCCTCCTTGCTTGCCTGGGCGATCTTCGCAAATGTGGCCGCGTCAGCGCCGGGCACCTTGGCCTTGCAGGTGAGGTGTGACGAGGTGATCGAAAAGCCGTCTCCGTCCTTGTCCAGCGTCACCACGGCCTTGGTGTCGATGCTGTCCGCGGTGAGCCCGGCATTGCCCAGCCCGAGTGAAAGCGACATCGAATAGCATGCGGCATGGGCTGCCGCGATCAACTCTTCCGGGTTGGTGCCGGGGCCATTTTCAAAACGGGACTTGAAGCCGTACGGCGCCTCGCGCAGAGCGGGTGTTTCCGTCGTGATGCTGCCTTGACCATCCATGAGGCCGCCGGACCAGTGGGCGGATGCGGATTTTTTCATAGGGTTCTCCTGTGGGGGCGTGCTGGACAAGCTCCCAGTGTGTCGGCCGGTTCATGCAGGCCGCGCGAAGGAATCGACGCTCCGGGTTCACCTGCGGTTACCGCCATCAAGCCGTATGCTTGCGGTTTTCCCTGCACGAGTTGGAATGCGTATGCCGTTTACCATTCACCACGACCGCGCCGCGCGTCGATTCGAAACGCAGGTGGACGGAGCGGATTGCGAGCTTGATTACACCCTCGTCGCTGACGTGATGACGATCACCCACACCGGGGTGCCGGCGGAGGTCGGTGGTCGCGGCATCGCATCGGCGCTGGTGCAGGCGGCCATGGAGGCGGCGCGCGTGGAACACTGGAAAGTGATGCCGGCCTGTTCGTATGCCTCGGCATGGATAAAACGGCATCCGGAATATCAGGATTTGTGCGTGTGAGTCCCACTATCATGGCCGCTTGACCGGGCGCTGCGCCGGGTATGCGGGAGGTTTTCTTGTCCGATCGTGCTGATAAGTCGATAGTCGTCGCCATGCTGCCGGTGACCGCGCTGTTGTGGTGCCACGCGTGACCGGTGCAGACGAGGTGAACTTGCCCCCACCGGCGAGCCCACGCCGCTGGCAGCCATTTCACTTCCTGAAAGTCAGGCCACGGATGATCATTTCACTGTCGATTTTTATCGTCGCCAGTGTCTTGCTGGTTGTTGCCGGATTGAAGCCGACGATTGCCGTGCTGCTGGGATTCGACCTCGGCGCTGTGGTGTTTTTGTCCATCCTTGCGCGGATGTTCAACCGGGCCACGCCGACGGCCATGCGCACCCAGGCGAAGGAGCAGGATTCCGGGCGTTGGGGAGTCCTGTGGAGTGGCGTGGTGCTGTCGACCGTGGTGATGGTGGCGCTCAGCAATGAGCTGCATGCGGCCAAGACGGGCGGCGCAATGACCGTGGTGGTCGGTGCGGTCAGCGTGGTGCTGTGCTGGATGTTCCTCAACACCATGTTTGCGATCCACTATGCGCACGGTTTTTATGGCGATCAGGGCGATAAGCACTCAGGGCTTGAGTTTCCCGATACGAAGACCCCGGACTACTGGGATTTCGCCTATTTCGCGATCGTGATCGGCATGACGTTCCAGGTTTCCGATGTGCAGATCACCAGCCGCTATTTGCGTCGCGTGGCGCTATTGCACAGCGTGATCTCGTTCTTTTTCAATGTGTTCATCATCGCGATCACGGTGAACATCGTGGCCGGGCTGGGCTAGTCGGGTTCGATCGACCCGGCGTCTTCGAGAGGGATGTAACCCTCGTCAGGTTCATGTCGAAACAAGTGATGGGGACGGCATCTGTCCCCATCACTCCGTCTCTGTCTGAAATCTACACTCGAAGGATCTCGCCATGAACGCACGCCTTGCCATAATTTTCCTCGCCGCCCTGACTGGCGGCTTTTCCGCTACCGCTGCGCTCGCTCAAGACACGATGGCCGCCAGCTCCAGCACGGCGATGTCGCACGATGCCATGCAAAAAGCTCCTGCAAAGTCCGACTCGATGAAGATGGACGCGTCGAAGTCGAACGCGATGCACAGCGGCGCCATGAAGTCCGACAGCATGAAGTCAGACGGTATGAAGTCAGATGGCATGAAGTCAGATGGCATGAAGTCCGACGGCATGAAAAAGGATGCCACGAAGAAAGACCCGATGAAGAGCGACGGCACGATGGACTCTGGCGGCTGACCCGTCAGGTTGTGGCTGGTGGGTAGTTGCCGCCACGGCGCTCCCACCAGTGGGCCCGCTTCACTTCCCCAGTGTGCAGTAGCGGCGGATACTTGGTCGTCCGTCAGCCGCAGGCCGTGAAGCATGAGCTCGCCATTTACCCGCCGTCTCGATATCGAGCATCCGCTGATTCAGGCGCCGATGTCCGGTTCCACGCCACCGTCCCTGGTCGCCGCTGTGTCAAACGCAGGTGGCCTTGGTTCGCTCGGCGCGGGCTATCTCGAGCCGCAGGCGATCCTTGATCAGGCGGCACAGATCCGCGCACTCAGCAACCGTCCGTATGCGATCGCCCTGTTCATATTGCCCGACGCGTTCGACGCCGACATGGAAGCGGTGGCGAAGGCACGCGAACAGCTCGATGCGTTGATGGCACGCGAGGGCCTCGACGTTCGCACCAGCATGCCGACGCAGTGGGCGCCGCGTTTTTCCGACCAGTTCGCGGCGCTGTGCGAGGCGCGACCGGCCGTGGCGATGTTTGCGTTTGGCGTGATCACTCCGGCGCAGTTGCGCGAGCTGAAGCAACGCGACATTTACGTCATTGGCACCGCGACCACGGTAGCCGAGGCACGCGCCTGGGCCGACGCTGGCGCCGACGCCGTGTCCTTGCAGGGCGCCGAAGCCGGGGGGCACCGGAGCACCTTCCTGCACGATGCCGAGGACGCGATGATCGGCCTGTTTGCGCTGCTGCCGCTGGCAGCACGCGCCATGGCCGCCTATGCAAGGGAGGTTCCGCTGATTGCTGCCGGCGGCATCATGGATGGCCGCGGCGTGCTGGCGGCCGAGATTCTGGGCGCGGCGGCCAGTCAGCTGGGTACCGCTTTCCTCACCTGCCCGGAATGTTCGGCGGCCGAGGCATGGAAGCAGGACCTGCCTCACGTCGAGGAATACCAGGTCACCACCATCCGCGGCTTCTCCGGCCGGGCGGCCCGTGGCTTGCGCAACCGCTTTGTCGAGGCGATGCCAACGGCGGCGCAGGGCCTGCCGTATCCGGTGCTG
>JBAPPP010000617.1:0-2662 GCA_049280175.1 Rhodanobacter sp. | reverse complement strand
CGATCGGCATGATGCCGGGCACGATCGGCACGTTCACGCCGAGCCTGCGTACGTCATCGACAAAACGGAAATAGGCGTCGGGGTTGAAGAAATACTGGGTGATCGCGCCGTTCGCGCCGGCATCGATCTTCGCCTTGAAATGTTGCAGGTCGGCCATCGCATCATCCGCCTGCGGATGGATTTCCGGATACGCCGCCACTTCGATGTGGAAGTGAGCACCGCTGTGCTCGCGGATGAAACTCACCAGCTCGGCGGCGTAGCGAAAATCGCCCGGCGTGGCCATGCCCGAGGGCAGGTCGCCGCGCAATGCCACGATGCGTCGATAGCCGGCCGCGCGATAGCTGTCCAGCAGCTCGCCCAACTCGGCGCGGGTGCCACCCACACAGGACAGATGCGGCGCCACGTTGAGCCCATGCTGCTGGTGCAGGCGCGCCACCGTATCGCCGGTATAGCTGAGGGTGGAACCACCGGCACCGAACGTGACCGAGGCGTACTCCGGCCGATGCGTCTTCAGCAACTGCGCGGCGCGATCGAGCTGCGCGCGTTGTTCGTCGGTCTTGGGCGGAAAGAATTCGAAGCTGATGGCCGGCATGGCGCGGGTTCCCGTTGAACAATATCGGCAAGTATATATCTCTATCTCGCGATGAAGCGATATATGGATTCGAGGCGGCGCGCCCCACCCGTTCGCCCTGAGCGTAGGTCCGCAGGACCGAAGTCGAAGGGCTGCCCTTCGACTTCGCTGCGCTACGTTCAGGACGAACGGATATGGCCGAGGTGTGGCCAAAAAGAAGAAGGGCGCTTGCGCGCCCTTCTGAACTACTGCACGACTGATCAAGTGATCAGTAGCGGTAGTGCTCCGGCTTGTACGGGCCTTCGACCGGCACGCCGAGGTAGCCGGCCTGTTCCTTGGTCAGGGTGGTCAGCTTCACGCCGATCTTGTCCAGGTGCAGGCGCGCGACTTCCTCGTCGAGCTTCTTCGGCAGGATGTAGACCTTCGGCTCGTAGGTGTCCTTGTTCGCCCACAGGTCGATCTGCGCGAGCGTCTGGTTGGAGAACGAATTGGACATCACGAAGCTCGGATGGCCAGTCGCGCAACCGAGGTTCACCAGGCGGCCTTCGGCCAGCAGGAAGATCGCGCGGCCTTCCGGGAAGATGTACTTGTCGACCTGCGGCTTGATGTTGATCTTCTCGACGCCAGCCATCTCGTTCAGCGCGTCGACCTGGATCTCGTTGTCGAAGTGGCCGATGTTGCAGACGATCGCCTGATCCTTCATCGACTTCAGGTGATCAAGCGTCAGCACGTCCTTGTTGCCGGTGGTGGTGACGTAGATGTCGCCGCGGCCGAGAGTGCTTTCGACGGTGTTGACCTCGAAGCCTTCCATCGCCGCCTGCAGCGCGTTGATCGGATCGATCTCGGTGACCACCACGCGCGAGCCGTAGGCGCGCAGCGAATGGGCGCAACCCTTGCCCACATCGCCATAACCGCAGACCACGGCAACCTTGCCGGCCAACATCACGTCCATCGCGCGCTTCAGGCCATCGGCCAGCGATTCGCGGCAGCCATACAGGTTGTCGAACTTGCTCTTTGTGACAGAGTCGTTGACGTTGATCGCCGGGATCAGCAGCGAGCCGGCTTCGGCGAGCTGGTACAAACGATGCACGCCGGTGGTGGTCTCTTCGGAGACGCCCTTCCAGTCGCGCACGACGGTGTGCCAGAAGTTCGGGCGCTCGGTATGCACGCGCTTCAGCAGGTTCTTGATCACCTGTTCCTCGTGCGAGGAGGCTTTCTCGTCGACCCACTTGGAGCCTTTCTCGAGCTCGTAGCCCTTGTGGATCAGCAGCGTCACATCGCCGCCGTCATCGACGACGAGCTCCGGGCCGAGATATTTGTCGGCGCCCTTGCCGGGGAAGGTCAGCGCGTCGAGCGTGCAGTCCCAGTACTCCTCCAGCGTCTCGCCCTTCCAGGCGAACACCGGCGTGCCGGTCTTGGCGATCGCGGCGGCGGCGTGGTCCTGGGTGGAGAAGATGTTGCACGAAGCCCAGCGCACGTCGGCGCCGATGTCCTTCAGCGTCTCGATCAGCACGGCGGTCTGGATCGTCATGTGCAGCGAGCCGGTCACACGCACGCCCTTCAGCGGCAACGTGGTGGCGTGCTTCTTGCGGATCGACATCAGGCCCGGCATCTCGTGCTCGGCGATGTCCAGCTCCTTGCGGCCCCAATCGGCGAGCGAGAGGTCGGCAACCTTGTAGTCGTGGCTCAGTTCTTTGGTAACGGCGTTCATGGATATCTCCGGTTAGTGCGAATCGCTTCGCGTCGATCAACCGGGCGCCGTTGTGGAACGTGCCGCGCCGAGCCTGGCCGTCTCGTGAAGGTCGGGATGGACCCACATTCACGAACGGTCGCAGCGCCCCTCGGCGGGCAGTACAAGCCCCCAATTATAGCGGTAGACGGGCGGGGATGCCTCCTGCGCTCTGATTCGGTAGTCTGGCTGTTCACCTTGCGCTGGAGTCACCACGTGGAAGAAAGCCGCGAATCCGAATTCCTGCCGCATGACGGCCCGCTGCGCGAGGACGTCAGCCGACTCGGCGCGATGGTGGGGCGAATGCTGGCCGAGCAAGGCGGAAAGGCATTCTTCGGGCGGGTCGAACAGGTGCGTATCGC
>JBAPPP010000616.1:0-5594 GCA_049280175.1 Rhodanobacter sp. | reverse complement strand
CATGTACAGAACCGCTCCAGCAGTCCCTGTTGTGCGCTGTAGGGTGGGTTTTCACCTGGCTCGGCGCGCACGTAGCTGCCGTCGTCGCGCAATAGCCATGCCTGGGTATTGTCGGCCAGACCGTTCGCGAGGGTTTCCTCGAACACCCGTGCGGCCAGCTCCGGATCGAGGATCGGAAACGCCACTTCAATCCGCCGCATCAGGTTGCGCTCCATCCAGTCGGCGCTGGCGCAATACAACTCCGGCGCGCCGTCGTTGGCAAACCAGTACACCCGACTATGCTCCAGAAAACGTCCGACGATCGAACGCACGCGTATCCGTTCTGAGATGCCGCGCAAGCCGGGCCGCAGGGTGCAGGCACCGCGCACGATCAGGTCGATCTCAACGCCAGCCTGCGACGCACGATACAACGCTTCGATCACGTGCGCCTCGTTCAGCGCGTTGAGCTTGGCGACGATGCGCGCCGGGCGGCCGGCTTGCGCATGCGCAGTTTCGCGCTCGATCTTCGCCATCACGCTGGTGTACAGCGTGAACGGCGAATGCAGCAGCCGCTTCAGGCTGATCATCGGCCCCAACCCTGAAAGTTGCTGGAAGACCTTGTGCAGGTCTTCGCCAATTTCAGGGTCAGCGGTCATCAGTCCGATGTCGGTGTAGGTGCGGCTGTTGATCTGGTGATAGTTGCCGGTGGACAGGTGCACATAGCGACGCAGGAGTTCGCCCTCGCGGCGCACGATCAACATCATCTTGGCGTGGGTCTTGAAACCGACCACGCCGTAGACCACCTGCACGCCGGCTTCCTGCAGGCGGGTCGCCAGTCGGATGTTGGCCTCCTCGTCGAAGCGCGCACGAAGTTCTATCACCACGGTGACGTCCTTGCCGTTGCGCGCTGCTTCCACCAGCAGGTCGACCAGCGGGGTGTCCTCGCCGGCGCGGTACAGCGTCTGCTTGATCGCCAGTACCTGCGGATCCAGGGTCGCCTGGCGCAGCAGGTCGATCACCGCGGCAAAGCTCTGGTAGGGATGGTGCAGCAGGATGTCGCGCTGGCCGATCAGGTCGAACTTGTTCTTGCCGCTTTCGAGCGCTGCCGGCAGCTGTGGATTGAAGCGCGGAAATTTCAGTTCCGGGCGATCCAGCCAGTCGTAGAGCAGTCCGGCGCGGATGATGTTGACCGGGCCATCGCAGCGGTACACATCGGTTTCTTCGAGCTGGAAGTTCTGGATCAGCATCGCGGTGATCGCCTTTGGGCAATCGTTGGCAATCTCCAATCGCACCGGGCGCGCGTAGCCGCGGCCGATCAGTTCCTCGCTGAGCGCGTGGGCCAGGTTGGCCACCTCGGCTTCCTCGACGATCAGCTCGCTGTTGCGGGTGACCCGGAACTGGTAGGAGCCGACCACCTTGAAACCGGGAAACATCAGGTCGACAAACGCCTGCAGCAGCTCGGCCAGAAACACGAAGTGATCGCCCGGGCCGCTGACCTCGGCGGGCACGCGAATGATGCGCGGCAGCGAACGTGGTGCGCGCACCAGTGCCATGTGGCCTTCGTGACCGAACGCATCGCGGCCCTTCAGCACTACGGCGATGTTCAAGGTCTTGTTGAGGATGCGCGGAAACGGATGTGCCGGGTCCAGCCCCAGTGGCGACAGCACCGGCAGTACTTCGTGTTCGAAATAACCTTGCAGCCAGCGCCGCTGGCGCGGGCTCCACTGCTTGCGGGTCAGGATATGGACGTGTTCGTCCTTGAGTTGCGGGACGAGTTGCCCCTGCCAGGTCGCGTATTGCTCGGTGACCAGATCCAGCGCGCGGGTGCGGATGCGAGCCAGCAGCTCGCCGGAAGGCACGCCGTCCGGGCCCGGCGCGGCCGAGCCATAAGCATGGTGATGTTTGAGCATCGCCACCCGCACTTCGAAAAATTCGTCGAGATTGTTCGCGACGATGCTCAGGTAACGCAGACGCTCCAGCAGCGGTACAGCGGGCTCGCGGGCCATCGCCAGCACACGGAAATTGAATTCCAGCGCCGCCAGCTCGCGGCTGAGGTAGAGGCTGGGGGCGCTCAGATCGAAGGCGGCTGGTGATGAGACAGGGGATGGGCGATGCATGCTTTATTCTGGCTTAGAGCCTGCTCAATGTCTCCATGCGACCCGCGCCGGGAGCTGTCGGTGCCGACGCTAGTACGCAAGCGGGCTCAGCGGGGCTGGCTGGAGACATTCAACGGGCTCTTCTGGCGCGAGCCCAATGCAGCTTCAGCTCAGGTCTCGTCGCAGCCGCCAGGCATCAGCAATCTCGCGTGGCCAAAATGGCAGGCAAAAGTGGAGCCCACGCCGGGGGCGCTCTCGATCCGCAACTGTGCCTGATGCAGGTTCAGCACGTGCTTGACGATCGACAGCCCCAGTCCAGTACCACCGCTATCACGCGAGCGGCTGGAGGAGATCCGGTAAAAACGCTCGGTGAGCCGGGCCAGATGCGTGGCCGGTATGCCGAAGCCGGTGTCGCTGACCGAATAAGCGGCGCCCTCGGGCGTGCGCTGCCAGCGGATCGTGATGTTGCCACCGGCGGGCGTGTAGCGCACCGCGTTGCTGACCAGATTCGACAGCGCGCTGTGCAGATCCCTGGGCGAGCCAAGCAGATCCGCTTCGGCGCTGGATTCGAGCGCGATCTGGTGGCGGCCCTGGCTGAGCGCCTCGGCTTCCTTGCGCAACGTGGCCAGCAGCGATGCCATCGGCACCCGTTCATCGGCGATCTGGTGCTGCGTTTCCAGCCGCGACAGAGTGAGTAGATCTTCGACGATCTGGCCCATCCGTTTGGACTGCATGCGCATCTCGCCGAGCACCGGCGCCAGTTCGGGCACGTCCTCCGGATCGAGCAATTCGAGGTAACCGTGAATCACGGTAAGCGGAGTGCGCAATTCGTGCGAAACGTTCGCAACGAAGTCGCGCCGGATCTGTTCGAGCCGATTCAGATGGCTGATGTCGCGTGCCAGCAGCAGATGTTGATGGCGCCCGAATGGCAGCATGCTCACGTTGAGCTGGCTGTCCGGTTGGCCGGGAGCGGCGACGTCGTTGAGCGGCTCCTGCGTGCCATCGCGCAACCAGTCGGACAGATCGGAGACCGCCAGCCGCTGTTGCAACAGTACGCCACGATCGCGTGGCCGGCGCAGCCCGAGCAGATGTTCGGCGGCGTGATTGAACCAGCGCACCTGCTGGTTCTGATCGAGCAATACCACTGCGTCCGGCAACTGGCTGGCGGCATTGCGCAGATCGCGCAGACTGGAGGCAATTCGGCGGGAACGTGTCATGAAGCGGTCATGCTGAAGAGGGCTGACGAGAACAGGTGGAGCCATCATGGGCCTGGCTTGATGACGGATTCGAGTCAGCAACAAGACGACTTCCGACAGCGCGACAAGCGCTACGCCAGTGGCAACGTGTCCATTGGCAAACCAACCCAGCAATGCGCCCACAAGCAGCGCCACAGCGAGAGCCGTGGGCAATTTCCAGAAGTGCGTTGCGGGTTGTGCCATTCAGGCGAGTGCTTGCGAGGTGGAGGCGATGGGATCCAGCATCGACAAAAGCCGTCGCCACCGCAAGCCCGCGATGCGGTCTAGATGATCAGCTCACGCACTTATCGAGAAGCGATAGCCGGTGCCGCGCACGGTCTGCACCATGTCGTCGAGCTTCCACGGCTCCAGTGTCTTGCGCAGGCGACGGATATGCACATCGACCGTACGCTCCTCGACGTAGACGCTGCCGCCCCATACATGGTCGAGCAGTTGCGTGCGCGAATAGACGCGCTCGGGGTGGGTGATGAAGAAATACAGCAGGCGATACTCGGTCGGCCCGATCGGCACCGCTTCATCACCGGCAAACACCCGGTGGGCGGGGCCATCGATGCGCAGGCCACCCAGTTCGACCATGCCGGAACCGTCGTCGCCCTGGCTACGCCGTAGTACCGCCTTGATCCGCGCAATCAGCTCGCGGGTCGAAAAGGGTTTGACGACGTAATCGTCGACGCCGGCCTCCAGACCATTGACGCGATCCATTTCCTCACCGCGCGCGGTGAGCATGATGATGGGGATTTCGCGGCTGAGCTCTTCCTTGCGCAAGCGCCGGGCCAGCTCCAGTCCGCTGGTACCGGGCAGCATCCAGTCGAGCAGGATCAGGTCGGGGACCTGCTCCACAATCGCCAATTGCGCGGCACGTGCATCGGCCGCTTGCATCGCATCCATGCCGGCTTTGCGCAAGGCAAAAGCGATCATTTCGCGAATCGAGGTTTCGTCTTCAACGATCAGGATGCGCTTGTGCACGTGGTCCGCCGGTGGCTTATGACGAAGATATTGCAACGCATCAATGTTACGTGTCGATGACAATCGCCCAAGGGTGTCACTAATGTAATGAATTGCCGCTGTCATGCAACGGATTGGAGCCATCAAGCCGTGGCGCGCCCGGGGCCGGACTCACGGCGCCGGGATCGGCGCTGAGACTCAGGCACAGACGGCCGCTGCACTGTTCGTTCTGCTGCGTTTGCTGCTGGCCGTTCGGATTGTCATCGGTGCTTATGCGGCGCTTGTGCAGCTCCAGTACCAGTGGGGTCAACTCGGTGATTCGCGCCTGAATGCGCACCCGCGCGTAGTAATCCAGATCGTCGCGCTTGAGCAGTCGCTTGAGTTGCTCCATCGCATCGAACGGACGCCCCGAGTAATAGCTGGCATCGGCGAACGCTTCGTCGGCGCGTATGGTGTCGCCGGACTTTTCGCTGGCGCGGGCGTAGGCGCTATAGATTTCCGGCTGGTCGGCGTTGTCCAGCAGCGGCCGCAGCAGGTCCGCTGCCTGGCTGGCCTGTTGTTTACTGCCCACGGTGAGTGCGTCGGCATACGCCAGTGCAACCGCGCGGTTGCGTGGCGATTGCGTGCTGAGGTCGCCATACATGGCCAGCGCCGCGGCGCGCTGGCCGGCCTGGATGCGTGCATCGGCCATCGCCAATTTCAGGATCAGATTGTCCGGATCCGACTGCAGCAGCGGCTGCAACTGCTCGATAGCCTGGGTGCCGCGGCTGCTGCGGGTGAGCGCCAGCGCATAGCCGTAGCGGTTCGCGGGGGTATCGAAGCCATGCTGCTTTTGTAGGTTGGAGCTGTAATAGAGAACTTGCTTTGGCGCGTCATCCGCCAGCACACGTACCCGTTCACGCATCAACGCATAAGTATCGAGATGGTTGCCGGCTGCCGGTGCCCGGCTCAGTGCGGCGGGATCCTTGACGAAGAGGATCGGCGCCGTACTTTTTTCCCATAGGGCCTGGTCCAGGCTGGTACCTGATGGACGCAGTTTTTGCGCCGCGATCAAGGCGCCGGCGCGGGCCTTCGCATCACTGATGCGATCTGTTGTTACCGGGTGATCCTGCAACAATGCAGGCACGTTTTCGCCGCCTGCACCGGCGCTCATGACTTCGTCCATGCGCTGGAAAAAGCCAGCCATGGCGTTCGGATCAAACCCCGCATTGGACAAAGTCTGGATGCCGACGCGGTCGGCCTCGATTTCGTCGTGGCGGGTGAAGTTGATCGATTTCTGCGCCAGCAGGCCCTGGCCGCCGGCAAGCACCGCCATCGG
>JBAPPP010000615.1:0-5066 GCA_049280175.1 Rhodanobacter sp. | reverse complement strand
CCGATACTTTGCAGACGCAATGGCTGGCTGCATTCGACGTGCTGCACGACCCTGC
Source organism: Rhodanobacter sp. (assembly GCA_049280175.1). Classification (GTDB taxonomy): domain Bacteria; phylum Pseudomonadota; class Gammaproteobacteria; order Xanthomonadales; family Rhodanobacteraceae; genus Rhodanobacter. The sequence continues at coordinate 5,011 of JBAPPP010000615.1, read as the reverse complement.
CAACGACAGCCTGCACGCCGCCGGCTGGCAGGCGCTCGACCCTGCACTGCGCGAGCCGCTGCTGGATTACTGGCTGCACGCGCTTGGCCTGTCCGCACCCACCACCGCACAACGCCAGCAGATCGAACGCCAGTGCGGCGCCCGTGCTGGTCAGCTCCCCTGCATTCGCTGGTCCGGGGTCGAGCTGTATATCTGGAACGGGCGGCTATGGGCGCTGTCGCCCCGCCTTGAGATCGCTGCCGACTGGGAGGCGCACTGGCGTGGAGAGCCGCTGACGCTACCTGACGGCGGGGTGCTGGCGTTGACCGACGCTGACGCGCGCCTGGCCGAAACGCTCGTTGTGCGTCTGCGCCGCGGTGGCGAGCACATCAAGCCGGCCGGCGACGCACATACCCGCGAATTGCGCGACCTGTTCCAGAAGCAGCGGGTGCCACCCTGGCAGCGCAACGTCTGTCCGCTGCTGTACGCCGGTGACGAGGTGGTCGCGGTCGCAGACCGCTGGATCAGCGCTCGCGGCGAGGCGATCTTCCAGCCAAGCGGTGCTCGACCGCACTGGAAAGTAGCGCGCTGAAGTCACGCTTTGGACCGCTTCGAACAACCTGCAACCCGTTCGTCATCCCTGCGAAGGCAGGGACCCAGCGCTCTCAACCGTCTGAAGATCAAGGGCACTGGGTTCCGGCCTTCGCCGGAATGACGAGTTAAAGGCGCCCTATTCGTCATCCCTGCGAAGGCAGGGATCCAGCGCTCTCCACGTCTGAAGATCAGGGGTTCTGAGTTACTTGCTTCGCTCGCCCCTGCGGAGCCGTTCTTCGAGCATTCTGCGCGCCTTGCACTTGTCCTGCCTAAGCAGGAATGACGAGCAAAGAGAGGTTTTTGAAGCTTTCTACGCAAAAAAATGCGCCCCTCGCCGAAGCGAAGTCGATTGATTCCCCGCGTGCCCTGCGTTAGCGTTGCGGCCCATGGCCAAGACCGCTCCTGCTTCCGTCAAAACCCCGCCTCCGGTCGACTTCGAACGTTCCCTGGACGAACTGGAACAACTGGTCGCGCGGATGGAAGGCGGCGAGCTGAGTCTGTATGAATCGCTCGCCTCGTTCGAGCGCGGCATCGGCCTGTACCGTCACTGTCAGCAGTCGCTGGAACTGGCCGAACTGCGTGTGCGCCTGCTGCTTGATCCCGATGCCCCCGATAGCGCCGAACCGTTTGAACCCGAACTCTAAGCTCGGCCCCACCCTGCAAGTGTTGATTCTTCGTGCCGAACAAGCGTTGGATCGCTGCCTGCCGCCTGCCGAACAATCCCCTGCCGCATTGCATCGCGCGATGCGCTACGCCGTGATTGGCGGCGGCAAGCGGCTGCGTCCGCTGCTGGTTTACGCCGCCGCTCATGCGTTCGGCGAGAGCGGCCCGCAACTCGACGCGCCCGCCTGTGCGGTGGAGCTGATCCACGCCTATTCACTGGTGCACGACGACCTGCCCGCGATGGACGACGATGCGCTGCGCCGCGGCCGGCCTACCTGTCACATCGTGTTTGGCGAGGCCATGGCGATCCTCGCCGGTGATGCTTTGCAGGCGCTGGCGTTCGAGATCCTGGCTGATGACCCCGCGCACCAGACCGACGCCACCACCGGCATGGCCATGCTGCGTGTGCTCAGCCGCGCCTGCGGCGCCGAAGGCATGGCCGGCGGGCAGTCGCTGGACCTGGCGGCGGTCGGCCAGAAGCTGACGCTGGCCGAACTGGAGCATATGCACGCCCTCAAGACCGGTGCACTGATCCGTGCCTCGGTGCAGATGGGCGCGCTCGTCGCTGGTGCCGATGCCGAAAAGCTGCATGCACTGGACCGCTATGCCCACGCGGTGGGCCTGGCATTCCAGGTGCGCGATGACATTCTCGACGTGGAAGGCGAGTCGGCCGTGCTCGGCAAGACCGCTGGCAAAGATGCCGCTGCCGCCAAGCCCACCTTCCCCTCGATCATTGGCCTTGACGCCTCGCGCGCACGACTGGCGGAACTAATCGAATCGGCGCTGGCGGCGATTGAACCACTCGACAACCGGGGCTCCCTGCTGGCCGAGCTTGCTCGTTACGCCGCCCATCGCGCGCACTGAAAGATGCGACCTGGAAGGGTCTGGCAACAGCCACATCGTGCAATAAAAAAGCAGCCTTCCGGCTGCTTTTTTGTTGCTCGAACTGACCCCGGTTACTTGATCAATCTCAGCGTGAACGGGTAGCGGTAGCGCACGCCTTCATTCGCCTTGATCGACGCGATGATGGTGAATACCAGCCAGGCAATGCCGAGGATGATCCACAACGGAATCGCGATGATCAGGCCGACACCCAACGTCATGATCGAAAGCAGCAGCAGGATCAGGCTGGCGATCGCTACCGTGATATTGAAGTTCAGCGCTTCCTTGCCCTGGTCGTCGACGAACGGCATGGTGTCTTTCTTCACCAGCCAGATGACCAGCGGGCCGATGAAACAGCCCCAGCCGTGACCGAAAGCACCGGTAAGAATGGCACCCAGCAGGGCCGACAGATGGGCAAACATCGCCCATTGGCGCTGGTCGGCCGAGGGGGTATCGACCAGCGGCGGCTCGTTCGGTGAAGGCGGAATGACGGACTCGGGTGGAACGCTCATGCGTATCTCCTCAGCGTCGACAATCGCCGGCCCATTGCCGGTTGCGCCGATGCTAGCAAGCCCTGCCCGCTTTGCCGAGTGGACTTGCGGCACGGCAGGCCGCCAACGTCAGCGGCCTGCTACTCGCCGGCCACCGTCATCCGATCCAGCAGGATCGAGCCGGTCAGGATGTGTGAGCGCGGATCGACGTCTGCACCCACTGCCACGATACCGGCGAACATCTCGCGCAGGTTCGCGGCGATCGTGATCTCCTCCACCGGATAGGCGATCTGCCCGTTCTCGACCCAGAAACCGGCCGCACCGCGCGAATAATCGCCCGTGATGGTGGATACGCCCTGCCCCATCACCTCGGTGACCAGCAGCCCGGTACCCATGCGTTTCAGCATGCCGGCGAAATCGTCCTTCGCGTGGTCCGCGCTACCTGGTTCAACGATCAGGTTATGGATGCCGCCCGCGTTGCCGGTCGATTCCAGCCCGAGCTTGCGCGCCGAATAGCTGCCCAGCACGTAACGGGCCAGCACGCCGCCCTGGATCAAGGCGCTGTCGCGGGTCGCCACGCCTTCGGCGTCGAAGCTGCCCGAGCCCTGTCCGCGCAACAGCTGCGGCAACTCCATGATGTTCAGCCACGACGGCATCACCGGCTTGCCGACGTGGTCGAGCAGGAAACTGGCCTGGCGATACAAGGCGCCGCCACTGACCGCGCCCAGCAAATGTCCGATCAACCCACGAGCCAGCTCCGGCGCAAACAGCACCGGACACTGCCGCGTCGACAGGCCGCGTGCGCCCATGCGTGCCAGGGTGCGCTCGGCGGCCCTGTCGCCGAGCACCTTTGCGCTCATGAAATCGCCCGCCGCACGCACGCTGTCGTACCAGTAGTCGCGCTGCATGCCGTCTTCGTCGCCGGCAATCAAGGCCAGCGACAGCGAATGCCGTGTGCCTCGTTCGCGCCCGACAAAACCGTGCGAGTTCGCATACACCGACAGACCTTGCCCGGCCTGCACACTGGCACCGTCGGAATTGCTGATGCCGGCATGCGCGCGCCCGGCGTCCTCGATCTCGATGCCCAGTTCAATCGCGCGGGTCGTATCGATATCCCACGGATGCCAGAGGTCCAGATCGGGAAACGAAGTCGCCATTCGCGATGCATCGGCCAGACCCGCTGCCGGATCGGCCTCGGTATAGCGCGCGATCGCGCAGGCCTGGTCCAGGGTCGCCTGAATCGAGTCCGGATGCAGGTCGGCGGTGCTGGCCGAGCCCTTGCGCTGGCCGAAATACACGGTAAGACCGAAGCCGCGATCGCGGGTGTGCTCGACCGTCTCCACCTCGCCCAGGCGCACATTGACGCTCAGCCCGGTATCGATGCTGGCGGCGACCTCGGCCTGGCTGGCGCCGGCGGCGCGAGCGCGACGGATCACATCCTCGGCCAGTTCGGCCAGTCGATCGAGCTCTTGCTCGCTACGATCCGGGCCGCTGAGATCCGACCGGCGATGATCCGGTGAGTTGCGGTCCTGGCTGATGGCGCGTTCGGTCACGTTGGGCTTCCTGGAGGTTTGGCGAGTAGAATAGGCGGTTCGCGACCGCCGATCCCCGATTGGGTTCATTGCCCGAGATGGGGTCGACGCGGCGAAATGCAAAGAGCTGGGGAGAACACCCATGCAACCAACCGCCGGCATCTATCGGCACTACAAGGGTCAGCGCTACCGCGTGCTGGGTACCGCGCATCACAGCGAAACGCTGGAACCACTGGTGGTCTACCAGGCGCTCTACGGCGACCACGGTCTATGGGTACGCCCGGCCACCATGTTCACCGAAACCATCGAGCTGGATGGCGAACCCATCGCCCGCTTCGCGCTTGAGCAAGCCGAGCCCGGCACCGACGACACGCACATCTGACCATCCATATCTGATCATCGCCCCGTCCCTGGAATTGAAATCCGTGAGCCCGAGCCGCAGCCGCAATCAAACCGAACTCGACGAAGAAGACTACGGTCCCAGTCGCACCCAGCAGCGCCGCGAAGCGCTCGCGGTACTTACGTTTGCTGCCCAGTTGATGGAATTGCCAGCGAGCCGGCTGGCAAAACTTGAGCTGCCCGAAGACGTGCGCCGCGAGATCGACGTCACCCGTCGCATCACCGCGCACATCGCGCGCAAGCGTCAGCTCGCGTTCCTCGCCAAGGTCATGCGCCGCTACGACGACGCGGACTTTGCCTCGGTACGCGCCGAACTCGGCGAGAACCGCGAGAAGCAGCGGCAGGAAACCGCCGCGATGCACCGCCTCGAAGCGATGCGTGATCGTCTGATCAGCGAGGACGAAACCGCACTCTCCGAGCTGATCACGGAACACCCGCAGATCGATCGTCAGCACGTGCGCTCATTGATCC
>JBAPPP010000614.1:0-10888 GCA_049280175.1 Rhodanobacter sp. | reverse complement strand
GACCAAGGCCCTGATAATGATCATCTTCGTCAATATCCTGCTTGATCGAAACCTGATCTCCAGCGCCACGTTCACCGCACTGCTGCTGATGGCCTTTGCCAGCACCATGCTGACCGTGCCCATCGTGAGCCCACGCCTGACCTGGGCGAAGCGACCACCGCCTTACTCCTAGGCAACTGCCAGGCTGATTGGAACAACGTCGCGCCAATGGCGTTGGCGAATGACCGCATGTATCGCTCGCGCGATGCTGCGTCACGATATCGACGATCAACCGGAGTGGGATATCGAGCAACGACTCCGCTTCGTTGGCCCATGGAAGTGCATTCTGCACGCTGACAATCACATGTATTCTTGGCAGCCTGTCAGTACGGCACGGTGGCAGGCAGTGCCATTGCCGGGCTGGCTAGCTGTCCCACCTGCCAGTGAATCGAGTTCATGCAATCCATTGAATCCCTGATCAACGACGCGTTCGAGCGTCGCAACGAACTCGGCTCGACCGAGATCGAAACCCACCTGCGCCCGGCGATCGGTCAGGTACTGGACCTGCTCGAATCCGGTGAGCGCCGCGTCGCCGAGCCCGATGGCCAAGGTGGCTGGACGGTCAATCAGTGGCTGAAGAAGGCGGTACTGCTGTACTTCCGCATCAACGACAACCGCGTGGTCGATGGCGGATCGGCGCTGGCATTCGACAAGGTGCCGCTGCGCTTCAGCCATGGCAACGACCACGAGCTGCAACAGCTCGGTGCACGCGTGGTGCCCGGCGCGCTGGTGCGCCGTGGCGCGCACATTGCGAAAGATGCCGTGCTGATGCCGAGCTACGTGAATATCGGTGCCCATGTCGGTGCGGGCACGATGGTGGACACCTGGGCCACGGTCGGATCCTGCGCACAGATCGGCGCGGGCGTGCACCTGTCCGGCGGCGTCGGTATCGGCGGCGTGCTGGAGCCGCTGCAGGCCAACCCGACCATCATTGAGGACAACTGCTTCATCGGCGCGCGCTCCGAAGTGGTCGAGGGCGTGATCGTGGAGCAGGGCAGCGTGATCGGCATGGGCGTGTTCCTGGGCCAGTCCACCCGCATCTACGACCGCGCCACCGGCGAAGTCAGCTACGGCCGCGTGCCGGCCGGCAGCGTGGTCGTCGCCGGCAGCCTGCCCGCAAAAGACGGCACGCATAGCCTGTACGCGGCGATCATCGTCAAACAGGTGGATGCGAAGACGCGCAGCAAGACCGGCATCAACGAATTGCTGCGAGCGCTGTAGGAGCGCACTGTGTGCGCGATGGAATTTGCAACGAGACCGATCGCCCACCGGGTGGGCTCCTACAGGAAGTTCGTATGACTCAACCGACGCTCTACGGCCTGCCCAACTGCGATACCTGCAAGAAGGCGCGCAACTGGCTTGCCCGTTTTGAGATGGAGTACGTATTCGTCGACTACCGCGCGAACCCTGTGCCGGCAGCCATGCTCAAGGTCTGGGCGCAGCAGCTCGGCGGCTGGGAGAAGCTGGTCAACAAGGCCGGTACGACCTGGCGCAACCTGCTGCCGCAACGCAAGAATCCAGGTAGCGATCCGGAGTGGACGCTGCTGCTGAAGGAATACCCCGCGCTGATCCGCCGTCCGGTCGTTGTGCAGGCCGACGGCACAGTGAGCGTGGGTTTCACCGATAACGGTTTCAAGAAGTTGTTTCTGCCATGAATCACGGCGACGATCTCGAGCGGGCGATACATCGCAGCGACGTCCTTGAGCTTGCCATCGACCTGATCCGTCGACGTTCGGTGACGCCGCAGGACGCAGGCTGTCTGACGCATATCGGCGAACGCCTCACGGAGGCAGGATTTCGCGTGCAGCACCTGCGCTATGGAGAGGTGGATAATCTATGGGCGACGCACGGCGAACAGGGTCCCACGCTGGCTTTCCTGGGTCATACCGACGTGGTGCCGAGTGGGCCGGAAGCGACATGGCAGAGCCCGCCGTTCGAGCCGACCATCCGGGATGGCCATCTATACGGCCGCGGGGCGGCCGATATGAAGGGTTCCGTAGCGGCGATGGTGGTGGCGCTGGAGCAGTTCGTCGCGGCGCATCCGAAACATCGCGGTCGCGTGGGTCTGCTGCTGACTAGCGACGAGGAAGGGCCGACCAATCTCGATGGTGTGCGCAAAGTGGTGGAACACTTCCGCACGACTGGCGAGAGCATCGACTGGTGCGTAGTGGGTGAGCCCTCGTCCAAAGGAGAGCTTGGCGACCTGATACGCGTCGGCCGGCGCGGCTCGCTGTCTGGCGCGCTGACCGTGCGCGGTGTGCAGGGCCATGTGGCGTATCCGGAGAAGGCGTTGAATCCTATCCATGCGTTCGCGCCGGCGTTGGTGGAACTCGCCGCCGAACGCTGGGACGAAGGCAACAGCGACTTCCCGCCGACCTCGTTCCAGGTCTCCAACCTCAACGCGGGTACTGGTGCGAACAACGTGATACCCGGGGAGCTCCAGGCGCTGATCAACTTCCGCTACTGCACGGCCAGCCGTGCGGAGGATCTGCGCGCACGCACCGAGGCGATCCTTCATCGGCAAGGCCTGGACTTCGCACTTGACTGGAATCTCTCCGGCGAACCCTTTCTCACCCCGCCCGGCGGCGTGCTGCGCGAGACGGTAATCGCGGTGTGCCGTGACCTCTGCGGTCTCGATCCCGAACAGAGTACCGGTGGTGGAACCTCCGACGGCCGCTTCATCGCGCCGATGGGCGCCGAGGTGGTCGAGCTCGGGCCGATCAATGCCACGATCCACAAGGTGGATGAGTGCGTGGCGGTGGCGGACCTGGAAAGGTTGCCGGTGTTGTATCGGGCGATCTGTGAGCGACTGCTGGCTTGAGCGGGATCGATCGGGGCGGGCCGTTCAGAGCTTGCTGTGTTCCACCTGCCGCTCGCGTTGCATCAGCGTCCACTCCGCGTGCTCGGTGAGCGCCGCATCACCGAGTGAAAGCAGGATTTCACGCTGTTGAACGGGATCTTCCGTGCTGTTCAGCGCAGCGCGCGCGCTGGTGAAGATACGCTGCATGAAGCGGTACTGCCGGATCAACTCCTTGTCGGCTTTGCGGTAAGCGTAGGCCTCGCGTACCGCGGCAATGATCGACAGCACCGCCATGATCATCACCAGCACGGTCTTGGCATCCTGCGGAAGCACGATGACAAAGGCCGCGAGAAACACGCTGATGGCGATGCCGCCCCATAGGCTGATCGACCCGATCGCTTCGGTAATGTGATGTACACCGGTGCGCTCGACGGTCTTTCGTTCGTAATAGTGCAGCTGTCCGGATTTCCCTGATTCGCCGACCCATTCCGCAATGACGCTGGCCAGCGCCGCGGGTGTGGGCTCTATCGTGGCGCTTGCCGGGCACAGGCCGGCAGCGCGCATCACATTGCGAATCCAGCCCAGTTCGATGTTCTGCTTCTGCAGAAAGTTTTCATGCGCAAACTCATGGTCGCTACTCGCCGAGATGCCCGCCCGCCGCCAGTACGACTGTATCCGCAGGCCTTCAGCCAGTGCGCGGTAGTCCAGATATTTGCGGTGCCAGCCGCGACGACGGGCGAGCACGGCCACGAAGCCTCCGCTCGCGAACAAAAACAGAAACAAATAGATCAGATAGTCCTGCTCTGTCAGGTGCGCGTAGAACGTGAAGGCAATACCCATCAGTGCCGCGATCGTATAGGTCAGTCGCATCGCCATCAGTACGCGCTTCTGAAAGTGCATCGCCAACCAGTCGGCAGCATGGAACAGATGATCGATGACTACCGTGGCATTCGGATGCGAGTTCTGACGCGCGTGTGCCGCGTCCTCAATATCTTCAGCGTATCGGTCGCATTCGGCATTGAACTCGGCCATGCGTGCGAACATCAGCTGGAATTCCTCCGGCATGTGAGTGTCAGCCGTATCGACGGTGCGCCATAACGTTTGCAGCGGTACCAGGCCCGTGGCTACGGTGTCGTCGGCGCCGTCGCGCGAGCAGACGATGTGGTAGAGCAGACTCTCGTCGCCACCGCCGAGTACATGGCGTGTATCCCGACGTCGGTCGATCAAGCCGGGCATGGCGCCGCTCAAGTGATATTTCACGATCTGCGCGGTACCGCCGAGCCGGCCCGTCTCCTTGCCGTCCCAGATCGCCAGCAGGATGTGGCAGTGACTGGCGATATACACGCCGGCCTTGGCGTACTGACGATCACGCGCCATGCCTGGTGACCCGATTGCCAGCCTTGACTGCGCCATCAGCTGAGGTAGCCGCACGATCTCGGCCTGGCTGTACAGCGCATCGAAATTCTCACGTATGACCGGGTCGGGGAAGTCGTCGACGTACAGCTCCCGTGGCAGTGGCAGTGGCGCGACCAGACGTGCGCCAGCGGCGAGCCCTTCTTGCGCAACCAGTTGATCGCCACCCTCGGCCAGAGCTGACAGCACCACCAGCGGCAACTCGGGGAAATCGCGCCTGAGCTGCGCAAAAAAATCCCGCACGCGCTGGCGGATCGGCTCCATCTCGTGCGCGGGCATATTGCGATGACTGGTTACGCCGACAACCAAGGGAGTCATGCTGGCTTCCTGGTGATGGATCTGCACAAAACGATAAGCACGGCCGTCCCAACCCCTGCTCCGAAGTGAGCCGTTGCCGGTATCCCACTAACGGAATCAGGCGAATTCCGCTTGATGTTGGAGCTGATATGTATACGAACGCGCACTAATTATTTTTGATCCTCGGTTCAGTGCTTGTATTTGGCACGTGGCCGCCCCCTTCCTCGGGTTCTGGTTCGAGTTCGCGCTCGGGCTGTTCATTCTCGTCTTCGTCTGGCAGAAAATTCTGATTTTTATTGCCGGTCATGGACATGATGGTCTCCAGGGTGGTTGAAGCAATTGCCGTTGCAGGTGCAACCAACGGCTCGGGTGTTTCGCTATCCCCCATGACTTACCTCCGTGGCTTCGCTGGTCGAGCTCGCGTGGGTGACGCTAGTTGTTTTTTATCCGGGGATTCGTGTTTTGAGCCGCGGCTGACAACGCCACCGTCGTATAGACCGTGCCGCCGATGTTGGCGCGCAGGTTATAAGTCCAGGTTCCAGCCGTGCCGGGCCCTGTATGGTGATCAAGTAGCTTCAGTTGATTGTTCGCCGCCAGGAAGGGACTACCGAGGATGCCGTTGTGCGGCTCCGTACCGGTCCACACAAAGCCGCGGCCGGGCTCGGGCCCGAGTAGCGGCAGGAACGAGCCCGATGCAGCTTCACCCATCAGCGTCCACACGAGGCACTGCGCATTTGGGCCCGGGTTCAGGTAGTTCGGGTGGTTGCTTTCATCGACATGCAGAGACCACGGAGTGGTGGCCTTATTGAGGCTGATGCTCAGCAAGACATCGATATAGTTTGGCATGGTGCGCTCCTGTGGATGAGAGAGTTGGATGACCTCATGGATCCGTACTGCCCTTGCCTCTGTTTGTGTTGCTCAGACTTATCGGTTATCGCTGCGACCAGTGGCCGCCAGCAGCTTTTGCTGGAAGGCTGCATTCACCGGGTAGGCAATCTGCGCTTGCTGCAAGACCGCGACGAATGCCGCATCGCGGTAGCCGCTGCTCCACAGTGGCTGGATCACCGACTGCGCTTCGGTTTTTCTACTCAGCGCCAACAGTGCCTCGACGCGCAGCGCCTGCAGGCGTGGATCGCCGCTGCCGCTTTTCATCGCCCGCATGGTGTTCAAGGCATCGTTGCGCAGTTGCTCTGCGGCCTGCGCGTCACCGGTGACCGTCGCCAACAGCAGCTTCGCGCTCATGGTCGCCAGCAAGGTCGCGCGATCGTCAGGTTGTTTGATGCGCAGTGGGTCGAGTATGGCCAGCGCAGCCTTCGCCTGCATGGCAGCCGCATCGGCCTGGCCCGTAGCGCGCGATTGCGCGGCTTGCTCAATCTGTGCCTCGGCGAACTCGCGCTGCCATCCCACGTTTGCCGGGTCCTGTTTCGTCAGGACATGAAAGATGGTCAGCGATCGCGCAGTCAGCGCCTGCGCTGCAGGCAGATCGCCGCTCAGTCGCCGCAAGCGGGCTGACTGCGAGGAGTACAGCGCGAGATCTTCCTGAAAATCGGTATTGCTCGGATCGACTTTGATCAATTGCGTGGACATGTCGACCGCTTGCTGCAGGTCACGCATGCCCGTTTCGAGGTCGCCGGTCAGAGCCTGCGTGCGCCCCAGGATGGCGCGAACCTTGACCATGTTGTTGCGCTTGTCGTTGTCCCGGAGATCGCGCGCGGCCAGCGCCGCCTCGATCGCGTCATCGGCCGTGTACTCGGCGACGGCAGTTGCAAGATCGCCGCGCATGAGCGCCAGCTTGCCGAGATTGTTGTGCGCGTCACCCAATTGATCCGCCCAGTCGGTGTTGTCCGGCTTGGCCGCAACCAGCTGCTGGGATAGCGTCAGCGTGCTTCGGTAGGGAGTGAGCGCCTCGTCGAGCCGGCCACGCGCCTCGAGCACGTGTCCGATATTGTTGTCGACGTTCGCCAGCTCATACTGCAACGGCTGGCTATCCGGAGCACTCGCCATGGCGCGCTGCAGAACGGTCTGCGCCGATTCAAAACTTTGTTGCGCCGTGTCGAGCCGCCCCTGATCCCAATGTGTCATGCCAATGTAGGCCAGGATTCGCGCGTAAACGAGCTGTCGATTCGAGTCTGCAGGCTTCGCCTCGGCCAGTGCGGCCGCGAGCTTCGAGGCCGCTTGAAACGATGTCATGGCCGCTGACAGATGGCCCTGATCCAGGCGTACGACGCCGATCTTTTCCATCGCCTTGGCGCGCTGCGCAAGCGCTTCGTCGGTGACATCGACAGTCGGCAGCGATTGGAAATAGTCCATCGCGTGATCGTCGACCGCTTCCATGATGTCCAGACGTGCGACTTGCGCCAGCTTGTCGTTGAGGTCACCGAGCATGAAGCCGACCAGCGCCTCTGCCTGCTTCTGGCGGCGCTCGGCGGCGTGGCTGGCGACCACTGCGGCATGCCGGGCGATGACTGCCATGATCGCCAGGGTGGTGGTCACCGCCATCACGATCAGCGCCAGTGTCGCCAGTGCTGCCATGCGTCGGTTACGTCGCTGCAGCTCGCGATGCTTCAGTGCATCGAAGCCGATATCCAGCATGCCGGCGATCAACTTCAATTTCGCGTTGGTCTTGCCGTCCTTGCCGGGCCGCGCATCGGCGGCGATCGGTTCGGTAGGGCGGTCAGTCAACTTGCCATCGGCATCGACCGTGAAGCGCAAGGCCTGGGCGAAGCATTCTTCGGTCTCGCGGCCGGGCAGGGCGGTCGCATTGGGCTCACCCCCGGCGATCAGGCAAAAGATGTTTTCGCTGCGGCCGAGCCGTTTGAACGCCAGCACTTCTTCGTTGACCCAGTGCGACGCGGCCGAGCGCGGCGAGCAGATCACGATCAGATTCGCCGACTGCGCCAATGCCTCGTTGACCTTGCGACCGAGATCGGTCGCGCTGGCCAGTTCGTCGCGGTCGCGAAAGATGGGGGCGAGGCGTTTGGGGATCACCCCGGCCGCGGTGGTCTGGCCGACCAACCGCTTCGGGATCGCATAGGTCTCCAGTGCCTTGTGCAGCCAGCCCGCCCAGGATTTGTCCTGGTGGCTGTAACTGATGAAGGCGCGGTACCGGAAATCCGGTATCGCAGAGGCCTGCGTCATGACACACCGCACTCCCGCACGTGGTCACGCATTCCCTTGCCGGGAAATCCCCATTAACTCAACCGGTTATCACTCGCCGGTTGACCGTGGCGCCCCATGGCACGCCTGCGATTCCTGAACAATAACACGCCGTAATGTGATGTGCGTCACATTAAGCTACGCCTCAAGTGGTGTTTTAGCGAGCAAGGAAGGCGCCGATCAACAAGGTCTCGGCGCACTGCCGATACTCCCGCTCCGCTTTAATCGGGCTTGTTATGGATCTCCGGATCGCCATTGCCGACGTGGGTGACCGAGGGCCAGGTGATTTCCTCGGTGCCGACCCAAAGAGTAAGTACGTAAGGGTACGTCCCATCCGAACTGACGGTGTCCGTGCAACTGACGGTGTTGCTGCTCGAATTGTAGAGAGGGGTCGTCAATGGTGTATGGCTGCCAACAAACGAGACCGGCGTGGTGGCATCGAACGTGAAAGCGACGCTGCCGCTGCCAGTACCCGCCTGCCACACAATGTCGAAGTTGCCTTCGCCATCGACGTTGAGCTTGTTGGGCGATACCGCAACGTTGTAATTATTCGGGCTGCCGGTAACCGTGACCGTGATATCAAGAGACATGTGGATCTCCTCGCAGTAGTGGCGGACGCGGCCGGAATGGTCGTGCCCGGACAGCATCACTCAGTGCTTCTTTGGATCTGTCGACACAGCGATGTCGCGACTCTGGTGTAGCGAACGGCAAGGCGTTGTATCAATCGATTGCAGGTATTGCGCATCGCGGTAACCGAGCTTCTCCAATTTGGAGACGACGGGATTTGCCTCATCGGTTTTGCCGAGCAGGCACAGTGCTTCCGCGCGCGGTTTCAGAAATGCGAGTGTGAGGTCAGATGTTGATGCGGCCAAGTGTTCGAGCGTCTTCAGCGCCGCCTCCCAATCTGCAGTCGCCGCCGGCAGATCGCCGCTTGCCATCTGCAGTTGACCCAGCACGATATCGGTTTCCGCAAGCAGCGGTGGGGCCCGGGAGTAGTCGGTGTGCTTCTGTATTACCGTCGCGATCAGAGCGCGTGCGCTTTCCGCATTCGCGCGTGCTGCAACGGCATCACCGTTTTTCCAGGCCAGACGTGAAGCCTCAAGATCGCTTTCGGCAAGGTTCGCTTGCCAAGCGGGTTCATCGGGTACTTTGGCGATGAGCTTGGTGTAGGTCGTCACTGCGTTGCGCAGCAGCTGTTCGGCGCGTGTGGGGTCGCCGTCCATGCGCAAGACATGCGCGAGGCTGCGACTGTAACTCGCCACGTCGCTGATGATGTCCGTGCTGGTCGGATCGGCTGCCAGCAGGCGATTGCTGATATCGAAAGAGCTTTCGAGTGCGGCAGCCGACGCGGCCCCCTGACCACGTGCTTGCATCACCTTCGCCAGCATCGCGTTGGCGCGGGCGAGATACACCTGTACGGAATTGTCGTTCGCATCCTGCTGCGCCAGCGATTGCCAAATCGCCAGCTCCTGCGATGCATCGTTTTGCGCGGCAGCCAGATTGCCCAGTGAATAGGAAATGCCAGCCAGGTTGTCGTAGGCGTGGCCAAGTTCGGCGCGATAGCGGCGGTCACCGGGGGCGAGCTCGACTAGTTTTCGATAGATCCCCAACACGGCCCCATATTCCTTCTGCGCCTCGGACAATTGTCCGCGTGCTTCCAGCACGTGACCGATGTTGTTGTGCAGCCAGCCCAGATGTTTCAGCCAATCCAGTTTTTCCGGATGCTCATTTACCGCGCCCTCGACCAGCGGCGCAGCCATACCGAACTGTGCAAGCGCCTGCGGCAGGTCGCTATGATCCCAGGCCACCATGCCGAGCCACGAATGGCTGTCCGCCAACGCGATCCGCCATTCCGCGTTGTTTGGATAGCGCGCCACCAATGGCTGCATCAACTGCTGCGAATCTTCAAACGCGCGACGTGCCTCGGGTAGCTTCCCCTGTTCCTCGCGCACGCTGCCGATCAGTTGCAGCGCCTTGGCACGTTGCGCCAGCGAGTCGTTGGTGACTTCGGATTCGTCCAGTGAGCTGAAATAGCCCATCGTCTTGTCGGCGACGTCGTCGATGATGTCCAGATGGTTGACCGCTTGCAGCTTGGTATTCAGATCGCCGAGCATGAAGTTGATCAAGCCTTCCGCCTGGTTTCGTTCGTGTTCGGCAAGGCGCTGGGCGCGAAAGGCGGCTACGGCGAGCGCGGTCGTCATCAGCATCACTACCAATGCCAGCGCGGTAATCGTGGCCATGCGCCGGTTGCGCCGTTGCAGTTCGCGTTGTTTGAGCATGTCGAAGCCGACATCGAGCATGCCGGCGATCAGCTTCAATTTCGCGTTGGTCTTGCCGTCCTTGCCAGCGCGCGCATCGGCGGCAATCGGCTCGGTGCGTTCGCCGCTCAGCGTACCGTCGGCATCGAGTTGATAGCGCAATGCATTGGCAAAGCATTCCTCGGTTTCGCGATCGGGCAACTCGGTTGCGTTGGGTTCGCCATCGACGATCAGGCAGAAGATGTGCTCGCTGCGGCCGAGCCGCTTGAATGCGAGCACTTCCTCATTGACCCAGTGCGAAGCGGCCGAGCGCGGCGAGCAGATCACGATCAGGTTGGCCGATTGCGCCAGCGCCTCGTTGACCTTGCGGCCGAGATCGGTCGCGCTGGCCAGTTCGTCGCGGTCGCGGAAGATCGGTACAAGGTGCTTGGGGATTGTCCCGGTTGCGGTGGTCTTGCCGACAAGTCGCTTTGGAATCGCGTAGGTTTCCAGGGCCTTGTGCAGCCAGCTCGCCCAGGACTTGTCCTGGTGGCTGTAGCTGATGAAGGCGCGGTACCGGAAATCCGGCATCACGGAGGCCTGCGTCATGACGCACCGCACTCCCGCACGATTTACGCTCGTCCCTGTGCCGGGAAGTCCCCATTCACTCGACCGGCCCCAAACTCCGGTCAACCGAAGCGCCGTGATGCGCGCCTACCGCTCGCAACCTTAGCAGTAAAGTGTGATGTGCGTCACACTTTTATGGACGAGGGGGGCTTCCGTGCTCCTCCCTTACGTGCGTGCCGTGCCCCCTCCCCTGCGTGCAGGGGAGGGTTGGGGTGGGGTTGCTCTTCGCGCAGAAGATCAACGGCCTCACCCCCTCCCAACCTCCCCCTACAAGCAGGGGGAGCAGCAGGCGTGCCGTGCTCCCTCCCCTGCGTGCAGG
>JBAPPP010000613.1:0-1735 GCA_049280175.1 Rhodanobacter sp. | reverse complement strand
TCCTGCTCTTCATGCCAACATTTTCTCTACCGGCAGCACGAACATCTCGCGCGCACCGGCTTTCTTGATTTCTTCCAGTTGCCGCCAGCTCACCTCGCCGGCACACAGCGCCTGCAACATCAACTGATCGGGTTGCCCCGCCACCTGCAGCAGCGTCGGCTGTGGCCCACCGGGCAGCAGGCGGGTCACCGCCTCAAGCGTGTGGCGCGACGTCTGCAGCAGCAGCAGGCGTGACTCGCGCACCTGGATCACACCGTCCAGCCGCTTCAACAACAGCTCCAGCATGTCGCCGCGTTCGTCCACCGGCAGCGTCTGCGGACCGGTCAGCACCGCCTCGCTTTCCAGCAACACCTCGGCTTCGCGCAGCTGATTCGCGACCAGCGTGCCGCCGCTCTGCACCAGATCGCAGATGGCATCTGCGGTGCCAAGCTTCGGCGCGATCTCGACCGACCCGGCCAAGGTCACTACACCGGCAGCTACGCCATGCGTGCGCAACCATTCGCCGAGCAAACCCGGATACGACGTCGCAATGCGCTGGCCCTCCAGTTGCTGCGGCCCGCGATAGTCCAGCTCCTGCGGTACGGCGATCGACAACCGGCAGCGGCCGAAACCGAGCGGGCGCAACTCGGCCAACGGTGCAATGTCGCGCCCCGCCGTGAGCTGGAACTCGTTCAGCACGTTGCGACCGACAATGCCGAGGTCGCACACGCCTTGCGCGATCAACCCCGGAATATCGTCATCGCGAACCAGCAGCAAGTCGACGGGTTCGCCTTCGCCAAAGCAGAACAGTTTGTCGCGGCTTTGCCGAAAGCTCAGGCCGCAGCGGCTGAGCAACTCCAGCGCCGGTTCGGTCAGCCGGCCGGATTTCTGCATCGCGATACGCAATCGATCGCGCGCTTTCATGCCTTGGCCTTTTTTGTCGCCAGCGCCAGACGCCGCGCCGCCCGTGCTGCCGCGGCCAGATAGCCACCGCTGCCCTGATTGAGATAGCGCGCTACCCGTCCGATCGTGGTGATGCTGACCGCGGTGCGCTCGTGGATCTCCCGATAGGACACTCCTTCAAGCAGATACGGCACCACCCGCCAGCGATCCACCAGCACCTCAAGTTCCGCTGGCGTGCACAGGTCGCGCATGAACGCGCCCATCTCTTCGGCATTCTTCAGCGACAGCAGCGCCTCATAGAGGCTCAGCTTGGCTGACTCGACGGGTGTCTCGGGATCCAGTGATCGACGCTTCATAATGTACTAACGCATTAACACAGTGGATCGAATCATACACAACGCATGGCACGCCGACAACGCAGGCCGCCGATCAGGATCGAGCCCTCATTCAGATTTCAGGGGGTGAATCGCGGGGCACGTCGGGCAAGCCCTCCCGACGGATCGCAAGATTCTGATCGGGGTGAGCCGACGGCGTTCACCGTTATTGCAGCTGGATACTGGCCATGACAGGCCATCACAGGCCGCATCGCAGCGCGACATGTACCGCGTACCCATAAACAAAAACCCCCGCGATGGCGGGGGTTTTGTCTGTTCACCGTGAATGGCTCAAGCCGACTTTTTCTTCGGCGCAGCCTTCTTGGCAGCAGCTGGTTTGGTCACGGTTGGTTTGGCGCCAACGACAGCCGGCACCGCGGTATGCGCACGGGTATTGCCGTAGCTACCGCGGTAGGTCTTGCCGCGACGGGTCTTGCGATCGCCCTTGCCCATGGGAACTCCTTAAATTCGTTGAATGA
>JBAPPP010000612.1:0-9383 GCA_049280175.1 Rhodanobacter sp. | reverse complement strand
TCATTGCCCTCGGAGTCGCCGGTGCCGTAATAGTCGACGCGCAGGCAGGCGATACCCGCCTGCGCCAATCGCGCCGCGACCAGGCTGAACAGGCGGCTGCTCAGGAATTGTTCGTGGAAAAATGGTGGGCAGATGACAACGGTCGCGCGCGGCGCCGAGGGGCTGGCGTACCAGGTCGCGAACAGGCGGCGTCCGGGGCTACCAAGCCAAAGCGGAGTCGGTGCACCCGTCACGATCCGGCCTGCGGACGACAATAGGTGACCGGGGTGGGCGAATGTCTGTCCATCGCAATGCTCCGACGACCGTGGTCGTACGTGCTGATGGCGATGGTAGCAAACAGGTGGGATTTCATGATGCCGCTGCTGGCCTCGTCATGGACGAACTGCCTGTCGTGAACGTTCATCTTGTGAACACGACGCCGAAATAGATCTCGTTCTCGCTGTATCCCTGGCCGGGCGCCGTGCTGTCGCGCTGACGATGGGTCAGCGAGACCTGCCAGCTCCAGTGCGGCGTTCTTTTGTCGGTCAGGCGCAACCCATAGTCGCTTGAATTGTCGCGACGGTCGAGCGAGCGATAGGTAAGCCTCTCGTAGTCGACAAACGTCGAGAGCGAAACCAAAGGAGTCAGGCGGTAGCTGATGCCTGCGCTGCCGCCGCGGTCAGTCTGGTTGAACGTAGAGTCATTCAGATAGTTGAGCCGGCTGTAAAGCGGTGACACGCTCAGTGTCAGCCGTTCGGTGTTGAAGGTGTAATTGCCTTCCAGGCGGCTGTCCAGATAGACCTGCGGATCGATCACGAGACCACCGACATTGATCCCCTGCGCGGCGGCCCCGCCGATAGGGCCGACGGGGCCGGTCGCATTGTTGTCCAGTTGCGCGCCGGCACCGGCGATGATCTGGCCGGGCTGCACCATCATGTCTTGAGCTGCGTCGGAGTATTCGTGCGCGGCGGTGAGGGAGAAACTGCTGCGCAGCGTAGGCTGCCAGCCCAGCGTCAGTCGCTCTAGCGGGGTGGAGACCGTGGGCGCTCCATTGAAGTCGATCTGTGACCAGCCAAGTGCGACATTGAGATTGAAATGGGCCAGCGTTCTGACGTAGCTGGCGAACACCTCATCGCGGGTGTAGTTGGGGTTGTTGATGGGGGCGATCAGATTGTCGTCGGAGGTGCCGGCTAGCGGGTTGAAGTCGCTGGAGTTATCGTCGAAGGCGACGCGCTGGACCTCCAGATTGGCCGACAGCACATCGGTAGGACTGAGATCCTTGAATACGCGCAGCGCGGCTTCGCCCCGCGAAGAATTGAACTCCTTATTCTTCGATGCGTAGCTGTTGATGTAGTGCAGCTCGGCCTGACCGCGCAACGTATCGCCAAGCCTGAAATGCAGGATCGGCCCGAGCGCCAGTACGTTGGTTTGCTGCTGGTTGTCCGGAGCGTTGCTGGACAGCGTCGAGAGCGGCTCCACTCCCGCGAAATCCTCGACGCTGAAGTCCAGCCGCTGGGGCAGCACCGTCCAGTTGAGCTGGCTTGAAAGCTGCACGAACGTCTGATTGTTGAACGCGCCACCGAGGTAATCGAAGTATTCCAGGGTGCCCGCCACGTTCGCCTGAATGGTCGAGCCTTGTTGCGAGTAGGTGAAGTTGAGGCCCGGGCTCAGCACGTTCTGGCTGACCGGATCCGTTCCGCTCAGGTTGATGTTGTCGCTATGTTCGATGCCGGCAAACAGTGAATAGTCGAACTGTGCTGCCGATGCCGTGCCCGAGGCGACAGCGAGTGCTAGCGCAACCGCATAACTGAGCGTGCTGGGTGCCGGCATGTTTCCATCCCCCGTGGAACAGGTCGCTAGGTCTGTTGTTTGCGACGCGATAAATCAGCGTTTTGGATCGACGTTCTGGATCGACGTGATGGATTATGGTGCGTGATTGAATACCACTCCGGTCAGCTTGTTGGCGTCGAAGTTCGCAGCGGCCTGGCTGATCGCCGCCGGCGTATCGCGCCCGTAGCTGGCAACCACCACCACGAAGTCGGCCAGATCAGACAGGATGCGTGCGTCAGGCGAACCCTTGATGGCCGGGCCGTCAAGGAAAAGATAGCGATCAAGGTAGCGGCAGCGCAGCGAGTCGATCACCGCGCGCATGCGAAACGACGAGAAGTACTCGCCCCCATTTTCACGAGCCTTGCCGGTCGGAATCAGGCGCAGGCGCGGAATGCCGGTGCGATACAGCACGGATTGAATGCCACTTGCCGGATGTTCGAGATAATCGATCAGGCCGCCGCTGCTGGCGTCCACCCCCAATGCCGTGTGCTGGGCCGGATAGCGCAGGTTGCAATCGATCAGCAGGCTGGTCTTGGCTTCGTCAAAAGCGAACGCCGTTGCCAGGTTGCGGGCGACGAAGCTGCCACCCGAGCCCGGGCTCACCGGCACTACCAAGGTCACGAAATTGTGCTCGCCACCCAACCAGAGGAGCCTTGTCCGTATCTCGCGAAATGCATCCGACTGCCCGCGCACCGAGTTCTCGCGATGAATCAGCCGACGCTGTTCGAGCTGCTTCGGAGGCAGCGTATCGGTCTCGGACATGCGCGCGATCGAATGGCCGGCCGAGGCACGCTGAGGAAGCGCGCCGACTTTGGTCCCTTGTGCGGGGCCCCCGGAATCGACCAGTAGTTTGTCGTCTTCTGGACCGTTCATGCGATTCCCTTCAGCTTGAGCCAGAACAGGATCAGATAGGCCAATGCAACCCCCAGAACGATGAGCGCCAGCAAGACGTTTCGAAACCGCTCCCGCTGACGATCCTTCGGCGTGGGGTAGAACGGAACGGTGGCCAGCACCATCAACCCGGTTGATCGCTCAAGCTGCGCGGTCGAGCGTACTCTCGGATCGAGCCGCGCGACTCCAAACAGCAGCCCGAACGGGATCGCCAGGGAGAGAACGATGCCGCCGAGACCGAAATGCATGAACCGCAGGCCCGAAGGGCTGAGCGGCATCATGGCGGGATTCTGGATGAGGAAAGTGAGGCCCTGCTGCTTGGCATCCAGGTTCATCGATACGCGAGCGTTCTCGCGACGCTTGAGGAGATCCTGATAGACATCGCGGTTGACGTTGTAGTCGCGGGTCAGTTCGGAAGTGACGTTTTCCGAGTTCGCGATGCGGTTGCTGCGCTCCAGCTCCGATTGCAGCATCGATTCACTCGCGCCCATGCGCGCACTCGTCGCGGCGATGTCGGCACGGCTGGCGGACAGCTGGCTCCTCAACTGCGCGTAAAGCGGATTGAATTGCACATTGTTTTCTAGCGACGTAGGCGAATTCGACGCCGGCGCGCTCTGCCTGCGCTGGCTGGCCTGGGCGATCTGTTGTCGCAGATCCTCCATCTGGTGACGGACGCGGACGACGTCGGGATAGTCGGCGGTATAAGACATCAGCAACGTGTCGAGTTGGGTCTGCAGCTGGGCAAGCTGCGCTTCATTGATGCCTTGGGTGGTCTGTACGGCATTGACCTCTGATTCGCCAGACAGCTGTGAATTCAGCGAAGCCTCCTGTGAACGCTTTTCCATCAGGTCCAGGCGCGCATTTTCGATCTGGGTGCGCAACTGGCTGATGCGTGCGTCGGTATCGGTCTCGCTGCCAGGGCGGGCATCGGCGTTGGCCCCGCGATAGTCCTTGAGCTTGTCTTCCGCGTCGGTCAATTTTTTCCGGTAGGTTTCGACCTGGCCGTTGATGAACTCGAACGCATCGCGACTCTCCCGTTGCTTGGATGCCAGGCTTTCGCTGATGAAAAGCTGGGCATACTCGCGGGTCACGTCATATGCCCGTTTCGGATCGGAGTCGTAGTAGCTGATCGTGATCAGGTTGTCATGCGAGATCACGACCTTGGTGCGGGCCTTGATCGCTTCGATCAGGCGGTCCTGCTCCACTGGATTGGGGTGATTGGCCATCCAGCCGCCGGTGACCAGGATCTGGCCCATCACTCTGCGGCTGAAAATCACCGCCTGCGCGATACCGGCGCGGTTCGCATTCGCGGTGGGCGAGGCGGCACCTTCCATCAGCGGAGTGATGATGCTGCTTTCCTGCGCCAGGATGGTGGTCGACGCATCGTATTTTTTCGGCCATTGCATGCCGATGATCAAGGCGCCCAGCGCGACCACCGCAAACACGACCCCCATGGCGATTCGCCGCCGCCGTGCCTCGCTCACCAGCACCGGAACGATCGCGGCAAACGGGGTGATTTCTTCGCTCATGGCGCTCCCCTGTATTCCCCTGTATTCCAGCGTTAGAACGAACGTTGCGGTACGGTAATCACGTCGCCCGGCTGCACCGGATAGTTGGTCGTCAACTCGCCCTGCTGCAGGATATTGCCCAGCTGCACGGCATAGGACTTGGTGCTATCGCCGTCCTTGCGATAGAGCTCGGTATGGTCCGGGGCAGCGAACTCGGTGGTGCCGCCAGCGGCCAGCACGGCATCGAGCACCGTCATTCCCTGGCGGTAGGGCAACGAGACCGGGGTACGCACCGCGCCGGTCACCCGTACGCGCGACAGGTACTCGTGGCTGCGCAGTTCGGTCAGGATCACCGCCACCTGCGGATCACGCACATAGGCCTGCAGCTTGTCCTTGACCTCGGTGGCGACTTCCTCGGGCGTCTTGCCACCGGCCACGACATCACCGATCAGCGGCACCGTGATCTTGCCGTCGGGTCGTACCGGTACGCTTACACTGAGATCCGGGTTGTGCCAGACCGTGATTTGCAGTTGATCATCGACGCCGATGTGATACGTCGATATGGCCTGGGCGTCGGCATTGAACTTGGGAGCTTGGCTGGAACCGGGCGCGGTCGCGCAGCCGGTCAGCATCAATAGGAGGACTAACGCAATGAAGCGATACAGGCTCGTCATGACAACCACCCCTGATTGACTTGCAGGTTGTGAACAGTATCACAAAATAAAGTCAAGAAATAAGATAGCTCGCGCGGATTACCGCGATTTTTTGCCCCTGTTTCCGCTCCAATGACGCTTTCGCCTACTCTGGTCCTCGTTGCAGCCGATCGCAAGACCGGGCCGACACCGCCAAAAACCAGAAAAACCAGGGATGTTTCGCATGCAGGCACTGGAAAATACCAAGATCGCCATCGTTGGACTGGGCTACGTCGGACTGCCGCTGGCGGTCGAATTCGGCAAGCGCTACGACACGCTGGGCTTCGACATCAATGCGACGCGCGTCGAGCAACTGCGCGGCGGCAGGGACATCACGCTGGAGGTGGACTCGGACGAACTGGCGAACGCCGGGCGGTTGCGTTTCAGCGCCAAGCTGGACGACATCCGTGGCTGCAATGTCTATATCGTCACCGTGCCGACCCCGATCGACTCGGCCAAGCGCCCCGATCTGACGCCCCTGGTCAAGGCCAGCGAGGCGCTGGGCCAGGTCATCCAGGCCGGCGATGTCGTGGTGTACGAGTCCACTGTGTATCCGGGCTGCACTGAGGAAGTGTGCATTCCGATCCTCGAAAAGGTGTCGGGGCTGCGTTACAACCGCGACTTCTTCGCCGGTTACAGCCCCGAGCGCATCAACCCCGGTGACAAACAGCATCGGGTTACCAGCATTCTCAAGGTGACCTCCGGCTCCACTCCCGAGGTGGCCGATTTTGTTGACCGGCTGTATGGCTCCATCATCACCGCGGGTACGCACCGGGCCAGCTCGCTGAAGGTGGCGGAAGCGGCCAAGGTGATCGAAAACACCCAGCGCGACCTGAATATCGCGCTGGTGAACGACCTGGCCAAATTGTTCAACAAACTGGGCATCGACACGCTGGAAGTGCTGCAGGCGGCCGGTACCAAGTGGAATTTCCTGCCGTTTCGGCCCGGCCTGGTCGGCGGCCATTGCATCAGCGTGGATCCGTACTACCTCACCCATAAGGCACAGGAGGTCGGACATCATCCGGATGTGATCCTGGCCGGTCGCCGCACCAACGACAGCATGGGCCAGTACATCGCCGGCGAAGTGATCCGCCTGATGGTATGCAAGGGCATCAATCCGGTGCGCGCGCGCATCCTGATCCTGGGGCTGGCGTTCAAGGAAAACTGCCCGGATCTGCGCAACACCCGTGTGGTCGATATCGTGGAAGCCTTGAACGGCTACAACGCGCAGGTCGACATCTTCGATCCCTGGGTGGACGCGGCGGCGGCGATGCACGAATACGGCATCGATCTGATCGGCGCGCCGCAGCCGGACCAGTATGATGCGGTGATCGTGGCGGTGGGCCACCGGCAATTCGCCGATATCGGCAGCGTGGGCATTCGCGCGTTCGGCAAGCCGTCATCGGTGCTGTACGACGTCAAGTACGTGTTGCCGCGCGATGCGGTCGACGGGCGCCTTTGAGCTGGGTCGCTATCCCTGGCTGGCGCCTGCGCCGAAGCATGGCGTGCATCGAGCACGGTCGTGTACGCGCGGATGATCGGATGGAATGGACAGATGGGATGAGGACGCAATGAAGATTCTGGTAACCGGCACCGCTGGATTCATCGGCTCGCATGTCGCGCTGCGACTGCTTGAGCGCGGTGATGAAGTCATCGGCATCGACAACCTCAGCGACTATTACGACGTGAACCTGAAGAAGGCGCGGCTGGCGCGCTTCATCGATCACCCGAACTACACCCACGTGACGGCGGATCTGGCCGATCGTGAGGCGATCGAGGCGACGTTTGCGACGCATAAGCCACGTCGTGTCATCAACCTCGCCGCGCAGGCCGGCGTGCGCTATGCCGCACAGAATCCGCATATCTACGTGTCATCCAACATCACCGGTTTTCTGCACATCATCGAGGGTTGTCGCCATCACGATGTCGAGCACCTGGTGTTTGCCTCCACCAGTTCGGTGTATGGCGCCAATACCCTGATGCCGTTCTCCGAACACGAGCCCACCGAGCATCCGCTGACGCTGTATGCGGCATCGAAGAAAGCGAACGAGATGATGGCGCACAGTTACGCGCATCTCTACGGCCTGCCGTGCACGGGGCTGCGTTTCTTCACTGTGTATGGGCCGTGGGGACGGCCGGATATGGCGTTGTTCCTGTTCACCAGCGCGATCCTGGCTGGCGAGCCGATCAAGGTGTTCAACCACGGTCGGCACAAGCGCAGCTTCACCTATGTCGATGACATCGTCGAAGGCGTCCTGCGCACGCTCGACGCTGTGCCAACAGGCAATCCCGAGTGGAACGGAAAGGCACCCGACCCGGCCACCAGCCTCGCGCCCTATCGCATTTTCAACATCGGCAACGAGCAGCCGGTGGAGTTGCTGCGGTACATCGAAGTGCTGGAGCAGTGTCTTGGCCGCAAGGCGCAGATGGAACTGTTACCGCTGCAAGCCGGTGATGTTCCTGATACCGAAGCCGATGTGTCGGCGCTGGCCGTGGCCGTGGGCTACAGCCCGAGCGTGCCGGTGGAACAGGGCGTCAGCCGCTTTGTCCAGTGGTATCGGGATTACTACCAGAAGTAAGGGTTGCTACGGGGGGCGGGACTTCACCTGACTCCCCGAACGCTCAGAACCGCGATCAGTTCCCGGGTCAGGCGCCGTGGCATCCGGCGCGATTTGTCGCGGATACGGCGCAGCGGCCCGTGCGGCCGGTTACAATCACCGGCCGACGTCGTGCGGATGCAGCCAACCCATCCAGATGCCGAGCGCGACCATGCCGATCAGCAGCAGCGACAGGCCGATACGGCGGGTCAGCGCCCACACCGTGCGCTTGTCGTCGTCCTTGTCGGTCATCATGAAGTACAGCGCCTGGCCGAGGCTGAAAATAACCACCAGCAGCAACCCCACCAGCGCATATTTGTAGATGGTTTCCACGTGATTGATCCGATCCATTTCGACCTCCGCAGTATAACGGCCGCCAGCCGATGCTTCGCGTGAGTGGATTTCGCCGTCCGCCGTGGTGGGCGTTGTTGCTGACAGCGGCTGGCGCGTTGCTGTTCATACGTTTGGGCGTCTGGCAGTTGCATCGCGCCGACTTCAAGGAAGCACTTCTGCGGCGGTATGCCGCATCGTCCTCGGCACCCTTGCAGGACTTCGCCAAGGTGGCCCAGGCGCCGCCTTCCGACGCGTTTCCGCGATTGCAGGTGAGCGGCCATTACCTCGTCGACCGGCTGTATCTGCTGGATAACCCCAAGCACGACGAGCGCGGCGGTGTGGAAGTTTTCGCCCCGTTCGAGTGGCAGGGCCAGCCGCAGTTGCTGCTGGTGGATCTGGGCTTTTTGCCGGGCAACGGTAACGGGCAGGAGCCGCAGGTGCCGCCGCTGCCAGCGACCGAAGTGACTCTGCAGGGTCTGTATGTACCGCCGCCGCCGGTCGGTTTCGAGATGGGTGGCGATGCGCTGGCACGCCAGACCCATTGGCCGAAGAGCAGCATCTTTCTGGATCCGGCGGAAATCAGCCACGATCTCGCCCGCCCGCTGTATCCGCGGGTGCTGGCGCTGGATGCCGATCCGGCCGCGATCTATGAGCGTGTGCATACGCTCGATTTTTCCTCGATGCCGCCGGCGCGACATCGCGCCTACGCATTCCAGTGGTTCTCGTTTGCGCTCGCGGCGGTGGTGATCCTGCTGGTGCTGAATCGCAAACGCGATCCGCGAAAATCTTGATACACGAACGTCCTGACCAAGAAAATGTCGATGAAACCCGATGGAAGCCCGATGAATACCGTTGACCCCGCTGCGTTGCGCAAAAGCCGCATGTTTCTGCTGCTGATTGCGCTGGTGTTTGCCGCGCCGATGATGGTTGCCGGTTGGCTCACGTACGCCGGCTGGCAGCCGGATGCCAAGGGCAACGGCCAGCCGGTGCAGCCGCAGCGCAATTTCGTCAGCGAGAAGCTGGTCGTCCAGCTGGCGAATGGCCAGCCTTACGCCTGGCGCGACAGTGAGCCGCGGATGACCCTGGTGGCACTGGCTGGCCCGGATTGCGCTGCGCAATGTCTGGCGACGCTGACCAAGATGGCCGCCGCACGCGTAACGCTCAGCAGCAACATGACGCGGCTGCGCCTGCTCTATCTGGGCACGCCGCCGGTGAATGACCAGCGCGACGGCATCAGAAACTACTGGCAGCTCGGCACCGACGTCGACGGCAAACTCGCGATGTACCGGCCAAGCACGCCGGACAGCGTCAGCGCCTTGCTGGTGGAGTCCAACGGCACCGCGCTGTCACTGTATCCTGCGGGGTTTGATCCTTCCGGGTTGCGCAAGGATCTGCAGAAGGTGATCCACTGATGTCGTCGCGTTTGCTGAAAATCCTGCGCGGGCTGTCGCTGCTGGCGGCGGTGTTCGCGCTGGGGCTGGTGATGTTCGGCGCGTTCGTGCGGCTGTCCAATGCCGGCCTGTCCTGTCCGGACTGGCCGACCTGCTACGGCC
>JBAPPP010000611.1:0-2799 GCA_049280175.1 Rhodanobacter sp. | reverse complement strand
CCGTTGTCCGTGTTGCGCTCCTCTCCCTGTACGCGGGGCAGGGAGCCGAAAACCTGCCTGACCGGGATTGAGCACTGATCCGGTGGGACATGACCACTACAATGGGCCGATGCCTGTCGACCAACGTCCCCTCGCCATCTTCCTGATGGGCCCCACCGCCTCGGGCAAGACCGCGCTGGCCTGTGAGCTCAGTGATCGCTTTCCGCTGGAGCTGATCAGCGTCGACTCCGCGCTGGTCTATCGCGGCATGGACATCGGCACGGCCAAGCCAGACTCGGCAACGCTGGCACGTTATCCCCACGCATTGATTGATATCCGCGATCCCGCGCAGCCGTATTCAGCGGCTGACTTTCGCGTAGATGCGCTGCTGGCGATGCAGCAGATCAGTGCGCGAGGCAGGGTGCCACTGCTGGTCGGCGGTACCGGGCTATATTTCCGCGCGTTGCAACAAGGCCTTTCCGACCTCCCCGAGGCCGATCCGTCGACCCGGGCGCGGCTTGCTGCCGAGGCGGAGCAGATCGGTTGGCCGGCGCTGCATGCACGGTTGGCTGAGCTGGATCCGCAAGCTGCCCGCCGGATCGGCTGCAACGACGCGCAGCGTCTGCAACGCGCGCTGGAGGTGATCGAGCTCACTGGCCGCCCGCTGTCCGAACTACAGCGCAGCGGCGCCACGGGTGCTACCGGCTTTCCATGGCGAGTGCTCAAGCTGGCGCTGCTGCCGAACGACCGGAGCGTCCTCCATGAGCGCATCGCGCACCGCTTCGACGCCATGCTGGCGGCTGGGTTTCTCGACGAAGTGCGCACGCTGCGCGCTCGCGGTGACCTGCACGCCGACCTGCCGGCGATCCGTGCCGTCGGCTATCGGCAGGCGTGGGAACATCTGGACGGTTTGACGGATCTGACCGAGTTCCGCGACCGCGGCATCTTTGCCACCAGGCAGCTGGCCAAGCGCCAAATCACCTGGCTGCGCAGCGACTTCGGTGCGCGATTGTTCGACCCCGATCGGCCCTCCCTGGCAGAGCGTGCCACCGGAGCTGTGCGGCTGTTTCTGGGTGGCTCTGGCTCACTGGTCGAGGCCTGACCCAGGCTCGGTACCCCCGCATGCTGCCAGCGTGAACGACGGCGCTTTTCGCACTTAACAATCTCCTTTCATCAAGCGTTTGAAAGCAGCTAAGATTCCAGCCGAGTTGGGCCGGGGCGCCTTCGGCGTTTTTTCTCGGGCCTGTCCGTTGCAAGGGGAGAACAAGAAATGTCCAAGGGACAATCGTTGCAGGATCCGTTTCTGAATGCGTTGCGTCGTGAACGCGTGCCGGTCGCCATTTATCTGGTCAATGGCATCAAATTGCAGGGTACGGTCGAGTCGTTCGACCAGTTTGTGGTGCTGCTGCGCAATCAGGTCAGCCAGATGGTCTACAAGCACGCCATCTCCACCGTGGTACCGAGCCGCAATGTGCGTATCGGCAATGGCCATGACGGCCATGATGGCCACGACAGCCATGCTGATGCGTCACCTGCATCGGATGAAGCAGACGCTTGATTGATGGGGCATCCGCCCGCATGAAGTGTGTCTGTAATGAAAGAGGCCACTTCCACTAGTGTTTGATAGACAAAAGAAGGGCGACCGCGCCGTACTGGTGCTGCCGCATTCCCGCGGCGAAGGTGATACCACCCGCCGCGGGGAAGAGTTCGCCGAACTGGTCCGATCCGCCGGCGCCGAGGTGCTGGGCGTGGTGGCGGCCCGTGTCGAGGATCCCAACCCGCGCTACTACATCGGCAGCGGCAAGGCGAACGAGGTGGCCGAGGCTGTGCTTGCGCTGGAAGCGGACGTGGTGTTGGTCGACCACGTGTTGACTCCCGTGCAGGAGCGCAACCTCGAAAAGCTGCTCAATGTCCGCGTGGTGGATCGGGCTGGCCTGATCCTGGACATCTTCGCCCTGCGTGCGCGTTCGCACGAAGGAAAACTCGAAGTGGAGCTGGCCCAGCTCAAGCACATCGCCACCCGGCTGGTGCGCGGCTGGACCCATCTGGACACCCAGCGCGGCGGCCTGATTGGCAACCGTGGCCCGGGTGAAACCCAGCTCGAACTGGACCGCCGCCTACTCGGTGAGCGCGTCAAGATGCTTACCAAGCGGCTGGAAAAAGTGCAGACCCAGCGCGGCCAGCAGCGTCGCGCGCGCCTGCGCAACACGGTGCCGCGGGTGGCGCTGGTCGGCTATACCAACGCCGGCAAGTCGACCCTGTTCAACGCATTGACCACCGGCGACGTCTACGCGGCCGACCTGCTGTTTGCCACGCTCGATCCGACCGTGCGCAAGCTTGAAGACCTGAGCTGCGGCCCGGCCGTGCTGGCCGACACAGTGGGTTTCATCCGCGAGCTGCCACATGATCTGGTGGCCGCCTTCCGCGCCACCCTGGCCGAAGCGCGCGATGCCGACCTGCTGCTGCATGTCAGCGACGCGGCGGACGACGAGCGCGAGCGCCTGCATCGGGTGGTCGACAAGGTGCTCGACGAGATCGACGCTGGCGACTTGCCGCAACTGCACATCATGAACAAGATCGACGTGGCCGGCATCGAGCCGCGGATCGACCGCGATGCTGCCGGCAAACCGGTACGTGTCTGGCTGTCTGCCGCCACCGGTGCCGGCATCGACCTGCTGCGTCAGGCGCTCGGCGAGCTGCTCGGCGGCGAGCGGGTGCAGTCCGCACTGCAGTTGCCTTTGTCGGCCGGCCGGCTGCATGCCCGGCTCAAGGCAGCCGGGGCGATTACCGGCGAAACGGTCGACGAACATGGCTGGCAAC
>JBAPPP010000610.1:0-4187 GCA_049280175.1 Rhodanobacter sp. | reverse complement strand
GAAGAACGTGGTCAGGAAGCCGACCGGTAACGATGGACCGATCCCCCTTCAACCCGTACTCGACCCACGCCGCCATCGATATCTGAGCCGAACCGCCATGGGCGTCCTGCCCGCCAGGATCGCCGCTGCGGAATTCGCCGTGCTTTAGAATATTCGATCGTGATCGACCTCCTGGAGGCGGCAGGGAATGATCAAGCGATGACCGTATACGTCGACAGTCTTCACAACTACGGCTGGGTTCTCCATGGGCAGGTGACAGCGAGCTGCCACTTGTTCACCGATGCGCTTGATCTCGCCGAGCTGCACGCGATCGCGCTGCAGATCGGCATGCGCCTCGAGTGGTTTCAGGACAAGACCGCCGCACCCCACTACGACCTCGGGCCGGACCTTCGCGAAGCGGCGATCGAGGCAGGTGCCGTACCCGTCGAGCGAAGAGAGGCTGCCCGACTCTGGCGGGCACGACGAGCCCTGCTATCCGATCGTCAGATAGCTCGATCAGCCCTACCTTAGTCACGGCCTCGACGGTCACACTTCATTAACGAACCGTCTAGTACATTAAGTCCATGTCGTGAGACATGGCTCCCGCCGCATGGCCAGGCTCCCCTCCTCTGCCATGCAATTAGATGGATCCCCCAAGGCCCGCAGACTCCCCATCTGCGGGCTTTTTTACGCCTGATGCACTATCCAGGGTGACCCTGCCCCGCGCCTTGGGAAGCACACGAACTCCTGTGGTCCACGAGCGCCAAGGCAAATCTCAACTTCTGCGAACTTGAGGCGCCGGCACGTTCGTAGAATCGGGCAGCGTCGAGATTCCAGACCGGCGTCTGCCACTGAACCTCCAGCGCACCGCTGTTGCGCGCGAACTGAGCGACGCATTCCAGCAACTTCGCGCCAACGCCAAGACCACGCAGACCGTCGCGCACGAACAGGCAATCCATGTGGACGTAAATTCCACAGGACCACGTTGAGAACTCAAGCGTCCCCGTTGCGTATACGACGAGGGCTCCGTCAGCCTCGGCGACCCACGCGGCGAGCTTTGGTGCAAGGCCGAAAAGTGCGTCCGCCAGCCGTGCTTCCTTGTTGCGTGGGTCGAAGATCGCGCGTTCGTAGGTCGCGTGCTCGGAACACATTCGGACGAGCTCCGGGATGTCAGTGGGCTCTGCGGCGCGAATGCAATATTTCATGGGCTATCGGTCCGGCACTCGCCACCACGCAGATCGGGTCCATGCACCCTGGCGGCATCGAGTACAGCGAGCAAGTCCTCAACGTCATCGACAGTAGTTTCGTAACTTGTGATGCACACACGCAGCGCCAGGCGTCCACTTAGTGCAACGGACGACAGCCAGGCCACGCCCGACGCGGCCACATACGCTTCGATGGCGCGAACCATTCTGTCGGTCCGCAAATCCGGGGCCTCGGGAGTGAAACAAACGAGGGGCAACGCCGTGTCGTTGAGGACCGACCACCCGCGCGCCACCAATTGTTCGCGCAGTAAACGCCCCAGTGCGAGCTGTCGATCGATGATCGCGGCATAGCCCTGTTCGCCGATCGTCGCCAGCGACATGAACAGCTTCAATCCGATGAATCTCCTCGACCACTGGAGCGAATGGATATATGCGTCCCGATGCTCGACCGATGTCGAAGGCATGTAGCTGGTCTGTGCCGAGAACGCGGTTTGCAACGCCGTCCAGTCGCGCGTCAGGTACATGCCCGCGCCCATCGGTACCGACAACCATTTGTGCGGATCGATGGTGACGCTGTCAGCGAGTTCGATCCCCGCCAGCAGGTGCCTCACCTCGGCGTTGACCAGGCCGCCACCCGCCCACGCCGCGTCGACATGAAAGTGAGCGCCATGATGTCGGGCAACCGATGCCAGACCTGTCAGGTCGTCGATGGCACCATGCGCGGTGGTCCCGGCCGTCGCGACGACGATCAATGGTTCAAGGTCGGGGTTCTGCCGAATCGCCTCGTCCAGCGCGTCAGCGTTCAATCGCATGCCCGCTCCCGCGGGCACCAGGTGAACGGCGTCGCTTCCCAACCCTGCGTTGCGCGCGATCTTGATCCAGGCCAGATGCGCTTCACTGGACGCGAAGATGGCCGGCCGCCTCCCGGCGATGGCGACCACGCCGCGCGTCGCCCAATCGGGATAGCGCTTCGCGAGTGCGGCCAGCACGGCGGTGTGATTGGCTTCCGTGCCACCGGTAGTGAACGTTCCCGCCGTTGCGTGCGGCAGCCAGCCGATGCGGCCACCGAACCACTGCAGCACCTTGCGTTCAATTTCGGCAGCAGCCGGCGCGTGGCTCCATACCGCAAGCTGCGGATTGACCGTGGCAGCTATGAGGTCACCCACGATGCCTGCCGGCAGCGCGGGCGGGTTGAAGAGACCGAAGTAGCGCGGATGATCGCTGCGCACAGCGGCCTGTCCCAATAATGCAAATACTTCGTCGATGACCTCCGTCAGTGGCCGCGGCATCGAGAAGTTGTAGCGGTCCAGCTGTGCGCGCAGTTTGGAAGCAGACACCGCAGGCGCCACGGGAGACGCCCGACGTTCATCCAGAAATGTGGCGGCGCGATGCGCCGCCGCCAGCAAACCGTCCCGGTGATTGACGACGTGGCTCACGTGCCCACCTTTAGCGCGAACCCTTCATCCAGCCAGCCGGTGATGCCGCCACTCATGATCTTCACTGGAAAACCGAGCCGTGCCAGTTTCAGCGCCGCGCGCGCGGCGCCGTTGCAATGCGGACCGGCGCAGTAGGTCACGAATAGCGTCGATGGCGGATAGGCGGACATCCGCGAACCGATGATCTTGCCGTGTGGAATATGGATTGCGCCGTCAATGTGGCCCTTCACGTACATCTCCTGGCTGCGGGCGTCGACCAGCACAAAGCCTGGTTCGCCTTTTGACAATGCGTCGTGCGTGTCCCAGCAATCGGTCTCGAAAGTGAATTCGGCTTCAAAATGGCGAATGGCGATCTCCGTGGGCGCGGCAGGAATCTGGGCAACAGCGTTCGTCATAGCGGGTGCTCGGCTGAGAAGACGGAGATATTGTCCGACCGCCATTGCGCTGCCACAATTGGCGCAGATGCCACACTGCGATCAGATTATGCCAATAGCAACCAAGCGTCCCGGGATGCGCAACGGACTGGTCGTCGCGGTCGTCTACGACGGCTTGTGCGCGTTCGAGTTCGCGTGCGCCGCTGAAGTATTCGGACTGCCGCGCCCCGAGCTCGAACCTGATTGGTATCGATTCGAAACGTGCGCGCTCGAGCGGCGCTCGATACGGGGTCAATACGGGATGCGCATCGAGGCCGATGGCGGCATGGATCGACTTGTGCAGGCTGGCACAGTCATCGTGCCCGGGTGGCGCGGCATCGACACGCCGGTACCGGCACCGCTGATAAAGGCGTTGCGCGAGGCGCACCGACGTGGTGCAAGACTGCTTTCGATCTGCTCGGGCGCGTTTGTGCTCGCCGCGACCGGATTGCTCGACGGCAAACGCGCCACGACGCATTGGCGATACGTTGACGCATTGCGCGCCAAGTACCCGCTGATCGAGGTGAACCCGGACGTGCTCTACATCGACGAAGGCGGACTCCTGACCTCCGCTGGCAGTGCCTCCGGCCTCGACCTGTGCCTGCATCTGGTACGACGAGACTGGGGCCCGGATGTCGCCAATCAGGTAGCGCGCCGCCTGGTGATCCCACCACATCGCGATGGAGGCCAGGCGCAGTTCGTCGAGCGCCCGGTGCAGAACCGCGAGCGCAACGCGTTGTCGCCGCTACTCGATCGCATGCGCCAGCACTTGAACGAAGCCTTCACCGTCCCCGACATGGCGAAGATGGTGGCAATGAGCGAACGCACCTTTATCCGCCGTTTCAGGGAAACCACCGGGGCGACGCCAGCGGATTGGCTGGTGACGGTGCGCGTCGATCAGGCGCGAGCGCTACTCGAACAATCGCCGGCACCTGTCGAAGAAATCGCCTCGCAATGCGGCTTCGGGAGCGCCATCACGATGCGTCACCATTTTCGCCGAAAAGTCGGGGTCAGCCCAACGGTGTATCGGGAACGCTTCTTCAATGCGCCCGCATGAGAACCACACGAGGGGGTCATCTTTCCACGGGCTCTATCCCGTCAGCGCGGACACTGCCGGGAAGGCCTGCATTTGCTGGAACACATCCGATTACTGT
>JBAPPP010000609.1:0-4182 GCA_049280175.1 Rhodanobacter sp. | reverse complement strand
CGACCATGCCCTACATCGCGTTGCAACTAGTCGGCATGGCCTCTGTGTTCGGCGCACTCGGTCTGCATGGCGAGATCCCGTTGATCATCGCCTTCGTGGTTTTGGCCGTCTATACCTACTCCTCCGGCATCCGTGCGCCGGCGCTGATCGCTTTTGTCAAAGACATCATGATCTATATCGCGGTGATCGCTGCGGTGGCCGTCATACCCAGCAAACTGGGTGGATACGCGGCGGTGTTTGCGGCGGCCGATCAGGCGTTCAAGGCAAAGGGATCGGGTGGCATCCTGCTCACGTCGAGCCAATTCGTACCCTATGCGAGTCTGGCATTCGGCTCGGCGCTTGCGGCGTTTATGTACCCACATACCTTGACGGGCATCTTTGCCAGCAGAAGCGCCAACACCATTCGCAAGAATGCCATTTTGCTGCCGGCCTACACGCTATTGCTCGGCCTGCTTGCGCTACTGGGATACATGGGCCACGCAGCCCACTTGAAGTTGGCCAACAACAACGATGTCGTCCCCGTCCTGTTCCAGACCCTCTTTCCCAGCTGGTTCGCCGGCTTCGCATTTGCTGCGATTGGAATTGGAGCGCTGGTGCCAGCCGCGGTCATGAGCATTGGCGCCGCGAACGTGTTTACGCGGAATTTCTGGAAGGCCTACGTCAATCCATCCATTCAACCGGCGTCGGAAGCGAAGGTCGCGAAAATTGCTTCGCTCGTCGTCAAAGTCGGGGCCCTCCTGGTTATCCTCACCCTGCCAACTCAATTCGCGCTCGACTTGCAGCTCCTGGGCGGCATGTGGATCCTGCAGACTCTGCCTGCGGTGGTATTTGGACTGTTCTGGAACTGGCTTCGAGCGCCGGCCCTGTTGGCGGGTTGGGCCGTGGGCTTCTGCGCGGGTACCTGGCTGATCTGGTCGGACGGGCTCAAACCCATTCACGCGATAAGCTTCGGCGGCACGACGGTTGCCATCTATACCGGGCTGCTCGCGCTTGTCGCCAATATCATCGTGGCCATCGTCATCAACTGTGTCGTAAGTGCGCGTCCCAACGTCGCCCCGTCAACTCGACCTTGATGCAGTCAAAGACCCGCTGCCGATCGAACTACGCGACGACGGGGCGCACAGTGGCTTTCGTGAGATGTTCCTCACCTGCGTAGCGTGAAAAGGCGCAGATCGATCGCTGCCGCCATCGCTTTGTACCCGGCATCGTTCGGATGCAAATGATCGCCACTGTCGAAGGCTGCCAACAGACGATCCGTGTGTGCCGGGTCGCGCGTCACCTGATCGAAATCGATAACCGCATCGAACACGCCGGCATGCCGGATCCACGCGTTGACCACCTGACGCTT
This sequence comes from Rhodanobacter sp., assembly GCA_049280175.1. Classification (GTDB taxonomy): domain Bacteria; phylum Pseudomonadota; class Gammaproteobacteria; order Xanthomonadales; family Rhodanobacteraceae; genus Rhodanobacter. The sequence goes on along the minus strand of JBAPPP010000609.1, from coordinate 2,834 downwards.
CGCCTCACCGGCGGCGGAATGAAATGGCCACTCGACGCCGCCGTAGGGCGTCAACGTGACACCGTATATCTTGATACCCTTCTTGTGCGCACGACCAATCAGCGTTTTCATACCGTCGATAATTTGTTGTGCAGACACGTCGTCCCTGGGCGTTGCGAGCATGTCGGCGCCGGCGATATCGTTGATCCCTTCCATCACCAGCAGCCAGTGCACGCCGGGTTTGTCCAGAGCGTCGCGATCAAGGCGTGCGAGAGCACTCGGTCCCACGAACGGTGTTGTGCCGTCATGCAGGATCCTGTTGCCGGCAATGCCCGCATCGACTACACCGATCGACGCGAGCGCCGGGGCGGCCTGAAGTCGCGCCCCAAGTACATCCGGCCATCGAGAGTTCTGGTCCTGCGTTGAGCCAACCCCATCGGTAATGGAATCGCCTATAGCCGCGATGGTTTGAGCCTCGTTACCCGTAGTCACTTCCACGTCGGTCAAAAAGATGCGGCTACTGATCACTTCGCCTGCGGGAAACCGTGTCGCCGCCGTTGCATCTCCCGTCAGCGTGATGAAGGCGGTCTGGTTTCCAACGCCATGAAAAGTCGAAGCGCCGGTGCGCTTGGGCAAATACATGCTGATCGCGAGTTCTGAAAGCGGAGCCACCGGAAGGGAAGTCGGGTCGCTGAGTACGTCGCCCCCCTTGGCAATGGTTACGCTGGGTTTGCCGCCGAAGGTTACCGTGTGATCGGTCCCCGGCTTGATCGCCGAGCCACTCGCATGCTCAGCCACGTGAACCGGACCGATGGTCAACGGCGCCGTACCAAAACGGTTGGAGAGGCGGATACGCACGCTCGATCCACCGATGCCGGCGCGGATGATCTGACGGATCGTCACTGTCCCCAGCGGGGGCCCTGCGGAATCCGGTGATGCTGTCCAGGCCTCGGTCCAATGCAAGTTGTCGTTCAGGTGGACGCCTGTTGTGGAAGACCAAGCTGGCGTCAGCGCCGCAAACGAACAGAGCCATGCTCCGACTGCAACGTGTTTGAGCGTCGAACTCATCATGAGCTTGTCCTTGGTCTTGTCCAACAACCGGCACAGATCAGTTGTATCGGCCGGTGCTTGAGGCTATTGCCTTTTCACTGACATCTACTCGGGGTCGAAAACAGACAGGCTCATGTAGTGGAGAGCAACGAAGGCGCCAACGCAGGACGCGCCCCAGCCGCGCCTGCGCGCTCAAACGAGCGCCGACAACCCGGTGTTTCCGATCGCGTGCATAGTGGGCCGTTTAGCTGGCCGGCTTCATGTGCCGAAAGGCAGGATCAAGCTTCCTGCCGTACGACGCCCATCAGCCAAGGGTGCACTGCAGGGATATCTCCCTCACAACGGTTTCTTTGCCACGCCGGCATCCACTTGCTCGATCGTTACCGACGCTGGCGATTCTTTGGCCTGCAGCTGCCTGGCTACGGCAGCGGCTCCGCGCATCACGCGCAACATGTTTCCACCGGCCACCTTGCCCAGCTCCTCGTCGGTCCAGCCGCGCCTAGCGAGTTCCTTGAGCAGGGCTGGGAACTTGTCGACGCCATCCAGCCCCTGCGGCGTGTTGGGAATACCGTCGAAATCGGAGCCGATGCCCACGCAATCGATTCCTGCGACGCGGCGTATGTGTTCGATGTGATCGGCGACCATCGCCAGCGTGACGACGGGCCGCGGATGTCGGGCGTCCCATTCGGCCATCGCTGCCTTCGCCCGCTCGGGCTGACCGATGTAGAGCCCCGCGTAGGGCGGCGAGTTGTAGCGCGTCTGCTCGGCGGCGCGATCGGCTTCCCAGCGATTGCGTTCTGCCGACACGTAAGCTGGCGCGAAGGTCACCATGACAATGCCATGGTTGTGCGCAACCATGGCCAGCACGTCATCGGGTACGTCGCGCGGATGATCGTTCAGCGAACGCGCGCCGGAGTGCGAAAACATTACCGGCGCCTGCGAGACCGCAAGCGCTGCACGCATCGTATCCGGCGACACGTGACTGAGGTCGACCAGCATGCCAAGGCGGTTCATCTCGTGGACCACCGCGCGTCCGAACGGTGTCAGACCATGATGCCTGGGCGCATCCGTGGCGGAATCAGCCCAGTCATTGTCCGAGGTATGGGTCAGCGTCATGTAACGCGCGCCGAGTTCGAACATCTGGCGCAGCGTGGGCAGCGAATCGTCGATCTGATGACCGCCCTCGATGCCGATCAACGAAGCGATGCGACCGGCCTGGTGCGCACGCACGATGTCGTCGGCCGAGTAGGCCATTTGCAGATCCTTGGGGTAGCGCGCCACCATCGTGCGAACAAGATCGATCTGCTCGATGGTCATCTTCACGGCAGCTGGACCGGTTACCGTGGGCGGTATCCAGACCGACCAGAACTGGGCGCCGACATGGCCGGCGCGCAAGCGCGGAATGTCAGTCATCAGCGCGGTTTGCGCTTCCTCCGCTTGGGTCGTCTGCGGAAGGTTCGCGGTACTGACGCTCAGATCCACTCCGGCCACATTGCCAAAGCGTTCACGAATTTCCCACGGCAAATCATTGTGGCCATCGATCAACGGCACCTTGGCCAGCACGTGATCGACCCGAGCGGTAAGCGCAGCATCGCTGGATTGGGCTATCGCAAGCGGCGCACACAACGCCGCCAGGACTGTTGCCATCGCAACGAAAACGGGGCTCGAACATCGGATCGTGGTCATATCGTTTTTCCTTGGGAGCTTGTTTGAATCTGACACAAACGGCGAATGACCTGTTAGCCAGCTCGTCATCCCTCTACCCAGCTCGTCATCCCTCTACCCAGCTCGTCATCCCTCTACCC
>JBAPPP010000608.1:0-32330 GCA_049280175.1 Rhodanobacter sp. | reverse complement strand
ACGGCTGTAAAGCCAACCCAGCATCAGCGCGTTGGCGATCACGCCGACCGCAAACACCGGAAAGTTGCCGCCGTGCTGGCTCACACCGGGCAGAAAAAACAGCGGGACGTGCCAAACCGCCCATATCCGCCCAACCGACAGTGCCGCTTTGGCCGGTCCGATGGCACGTGTCAGCTCCGGTTGTGCAACGCCGCGCCAGCCCAGCTCCTCCAGCCCGCCGCCCACGATCATCATGGCGAACAGTGGCAGGAACAGGTACCAGGCGCGGACCGAAAGCGTACCCGTAAGGCTGGGGCTGAACTGCGTGGCGCTCACCACCGAGACGATAGCCAGACTGACGGGCAACCCCAGCGCGATGACATACCACCAGCCGGCGACACGCCAACGCAGCAGTCGCTGGTGAAATTCACTGAGCGGCGCCTGCGTCGAGGTCGTCAGGACCGCGATGTACGCAGCGATGGTCGGACCGAGGCCACCGATCACGTAGAGGACCATGAAAGGCCACTGGCCGTAGACAAGGGCCTGCTCGCGCGCCAGCCAGCCAAGAACGCCCCATGCGCTCCACGTTATACCGAACGCGACGGCAAGGAAGATCATCAACCGTCGATTCAGAAGGGGTTGCCTGTCCACCATCATTCATCTCCTTGAGCCCTACGGAAATTGCCCCATTCGCCACGACTGCAGACTTCGAACCCTCATACCGATCGCGTGGCCACTACCGGCGGCACTGCTGCCGCGCGCAGCGCGGGACCAAGCACCGCCAGCTGCCCCAGCGTCCATAGCACCAGAGCACCCAGCGGCAGGTAAAAAAGCGGCAAGCGTGGCAGCTCGTAGTGCGTCATCAATACGAAGTTCAGAACGAAGGCGAGAAGCATGCCGAGCGCAATGCCGAAGCTCACGATAAGAAAGTTCTCGGCCTGGAAATAACGCAGGATGTCACCACGAGTGGCACCAATGGCACGGCGGATACCGATGGTGCGCCGACGTTGCTGCACCCAGAAATTCGCCAGCCCGGCGATACCCAGGGCAGTGACAAACAGCAAACCCGCCGCAGACGCCAGCAACAAGCCGATCATGGTTCGATCGCGCTGGAAATAATTGTCGCGCAACTGGGAAAATGTCTGCGGCCGCCTGAGAATGCGATTGTTGTCCAGCCGGCTCAGCACACTCGACGCTTCCTTCAATACACGTTCGCGATCCTGTGGAGCCGTGCGCATGACATAGGTGACCTCGCTGTCGTCGGGCAGCATCGGAAACAGCATGGCGCTCTCGCTCTCCGACCCATCGCCCAGCGCGGGGCGCAGCATGTGCTCGACCACGCCGACGATGCGTGTGGGGTGACTGCCACTGACGTAGATATCCCTGCCCAGCACCGACCGGCCCGGAAAGAGCTTCTCGGCCAGGGCACGGGTCACGATGGTCGTGGGCACCGTATCGATACCCTTGTAGCCATTCGGCACCTCTTCCGGAATGTATTCATCGGAATGGAAGTCGCGCCCCTCGACCAGGTGCAGGCCCAGTGTCGTCAGTTCGCCTGGCGTGCCGTTGAACGCGCTCGCGTCGATATGCGCATCGGCGTCCGGTACGGTGGTAATGCCGTTCGTCCAGTTGCTGCGGTTCAACGGCAACGCATCGACAGCGACTGCCGATTTCACACCGACGATATTGCGCAGCGCGGCAAGATCCTCCTGGTGCCTGATCAAAGGATGCTCGATCGCGTCGATGCCGATGGCGTCGATCATCACCAGTTCGTTCTCTGCCATCCCGCTAGGCAGGCGCATCTGGCTGGTGCGGGTGGCGATCATGAAGATCACGTTGCACACGATCGCGCAGGTGAACGTGACCTGCAGTACCAGCAGGAGCACGGTGAGTTTGTGTCGGCTGAGGCTGGAAAAAATCGGTCGCAATTGCATGGGTCACCTCATTGCGTCTTGAGTTGCAGGGCCGGCGTGATGCGGCATGCTCGCCAGGCCGGCAGCATGCCTGCCAGTACGCTGGCAAATACGGCCAGCGCGAGAGTACCCAGCAACATGGAGACATCCATCTGCGCCAGCTTCGCGTAGTCGTCCGGCCGCTGTCGCACGCTCCACAGACCCAGCTGGGCAAGCCCGAGGCCGAGCATCCCGCCGGCAACGCCGATAACCGCCGACTCGATGCCGAACTGCAGGAAGATATCTCGCCGCCGCGCGCCCAGCGCCCGTCGCACGCTCACCTCGCCGCTACGACGCATGAACTTGGCCAGCAGCAGCCCCATGATGTTGACCATGCACACGCCAAGGAAGCCCAGCGCCAGCCACAGCTGCAGTCGCACGTCGTCCGGTACCAGTTTCATGTGGTCGAGCCACGCCATCAGGCCATACAGCTTCGCATCCACCGGTCGCCGCAAGCGCCCGTTCGCCTGCTGCTGGCGCCAGTAGTCACCGAGATAGTGAAGGTACGCGTGCACCTCGGCCGGGCTGCTCAACTGCACCCAGAATTGCAGCCACGTGCAATAGTCGCCGGTCCGCTGATCGCCGCCCGTCCCCCAGCACGACATGTTGCCGGTGCTGGCGAAGTTCAGGTCCATCGCCGTCGCCAGCGGCAAGAAGAATTCATCGGTCTTGCCGAATGCGCGATCAGTCGCGTCACCGTAGAAGGCCGGCTGTGGATACCAGTCATTGAGCACGCCGATCACGCGGAAGTCGGTATCCTTCAGGCGCACGGTCTTGCCGATGCCCGACGCGTCGCCGAATAACTTGCGTGCAAGTTCGCCGTTGAGTACTACCACCCGCGCGTGCTGTTCGTCCTGTTCCTGTGTCCAGCCGGCACCGGCGCGGAACGGCACCGCAAACATCCCGAAGAAGTCCGCCGTGACGTAGTGGCCCGTCTGGAAAAATGGCCGCAGATCGGCTTGCCCGGGATGAATGGCCACGCTCCCACCCACCATCGCTGCCTGCCGCTGCGCGCGATGGGCATGCAGCAGATTCGCCGCATCGAGCCAGGTCAGATTCGCACTGGGGTCGGGGCCGTTCTTGTCACCCTTGGCGCTGAGTGGTCGTGGGTCCAGGTGCGGATAGAACAATTGACCGCTGCGTCCAGGCAGCGGATCGCCCGACATCACGTGCAGCACGGTGAGCATAGTCATGCTGGCACCGATACCCAGGCCGATGGCGAGCACCATCAGCGCGGTGAGTATCCGGTTGCGTCCGAGGCTGCGCAAGGCCAGGTCGAAGTAATAGCCAAACATGGGTCAACCACTCCTTGATGAATTCATGTCGTCACACCGATCTCGTCGCAACTACCGGTGGCACTCGCGCTGCACGCCGCGCTGGCCCGAGCACGGCAAGCTGGCCGAGCAGCCATAGGGCGATCGCGCCGCCCGGCAGATAGAACCAGGGCATGCGCGTCATCTCGTAGTGGCGCATCAGGTACAGGTTGATGGCGAAGGCCAGGACGATGCCGAGCAGTATCCCAACCGAGCTGAGCAGAAAATTCTCCGTCTGGAAGTACTGCATGATGTGGCCGCGGGTGGCGCCTATTGCACGACGTATGCCGATCTGTCGCCGACGCTGCTGCACCCAGAAACTGGTGAGGCCAACGATGCCGAACGCGGTCACCGCCAGCATCACCACGCATACCAGCACCAGCATCCAGGCCATGCTGCTCATGTTCGCGAAATACTGATCGCGGATATTCGAGAAGCTGTGGCCCTTGACGACGGCAATCGGGTCGAGCTCACTCAACGCCTGCTGCGCCTGCAACACAATGCGGTCGCGATCCTGCGGCGCGCTGCGCACGACGTAATAGCTCAGCGCACTGTCCGGGCTGAGCGGAAAGAAGATGCTGTTCCAGGCTCGCTGACTGTTCACGAATGGACGCAACACGTCCGCGACCACGCCGACCACCGTATAGGCCAGCGGTTTGGAATAGAGCACCTTGCCCAGTGCCGGTTGTCCCGGCCACATCCGCTCGGCCACGCTTTGCGTGACGATGACGACATGCGTATCCACCAGCGGCGTCGAGCCCCGCTTGCTGTCGGCGTATTCCTCAGAATTGAAAAAACGCCCTTGCAGCAACTGCAGGCCAAACGCCTTGTCACCGCCCTCGCCAAGAAAATAAGCCGACACATTCACGGCGTCGTTGAATCTCGTATCCGGGTTGGTACCAAACGCCCAGCCCCAGTTGTTGTTGCTCAAGGGCACCGTATTGGCAGCAGCCACCGCTTGTACACCAGCGATCGCACGCAACCGGGCAAGATTGCGCGGGATGTCACTGGACGCCATCTTCGGATCGGCTCCGTCGACGGTAATCACCGCGATGCCTCGTTCATCGATCGCATTGGACCGATGGATATCGACCACGCGCTGACCGATCATGAAGACTGCGTTGCACAGCACGGCGCAGGCGAGCGCGATCTCCAGCACAATGAGGATGGCCGGGATCCGGTGCTTGCGCAGACTGGCGAAAATCGGACGGATTTCCATAAGCACCTCAGGCAGCCTTCAATTGCGAACCGGGCGCAAGCCCGCTGGCACGCCACGCCGGCAGTAGACCGGCGATGAGGCTGGCAACCAGCGCCACGAGGAAAGTGAGCAGAAACATATGGACGTCCAGATGCGCAAGTCCGGCGTATTCGGCTGGCTGATGGCGGATGCACCATAGACCGAGCTCCGCAAAAACCAGACCCAGCAAACCGCCGGCCATGCCGACAATGCCGGCCTCGACCATGAACTGCGCGAAGATCGCGCGCCGCGTGGCGCCCAATGCGCGGCGTACGCCGATTTCCTGCGAACGGCGCAGGCACTTGGCCAGCAGCAAGCCTACCGTGTTCACCACGCAGATCAGCAGGAAGCCGAACGCGAGCCCGGCCTGCAACCGCACATCGTCAGGCACCACCTTCTCGTCGCGCAGCCACTGCGGCAGATCCGACAGCGCCACCTCAGGCCGATAGAAACGCCCCAACGCGATCTGCTGCTGCACGTAGTTCGACAGGAACTGTCGGTACGCGGCGACCTCCTGATCGCTGGAGAGCTCCGCCCAGAAGCCCAGCCAGATGCATGGCGCGGTTTCCAGTTTGCTGGTATCGGCAACCGCCCAGCAATCGTCGTTCTGCGGATCCATGTTCGCGGCACGCGCGGTCTGCAGCGGCAGGAACACCGCGTCACCGTCGCCATAGCTGCGGCCACCCAAGCCCTGCGCATAGAAGCGCGGTTGCGGTGCCCACGGTTTCAGTACGCCGATGATGCGCAGATCATGGTCATTGACGCGAATGGTGCGCCCCACGCTGCTGGCTCCGCCAAACAGCTTGTCGTTGAGGAAATCGGAGATGACTACTACTTGTGCGCGGTTCTCGTCGTCCGTCGCCGTCCAGCCACCGCCGTACTCGAACGGCGCATCGAACATCGTGAAGAAATCCGCCGTGGTCATCACACCGTCGCTGAAGAACGGATGCTCGCCGGCATGCAGCGGTGCGATTTTGGCATCGGTCAAGGCCATCGCCGCCTGTCGCCTGGCTTGGTGCGCGTGTAGCAGATTCATCGCATCGGGATAGGTCATCAGGCGCTGCGGCTTGGTTTTTCCTGGCACGTAGCCATCCCTCGTATACGGATCGACCTGCGCATAGAACAGCTGCGCACTCTTTTGCGGCAACGGGTCGCCCGAGAGCAGGCGCAGCACGGTCAGCGTGGTGATCGACGCGCCGATACCCAGCGCCAGCGTGATGATCATCAGCGCGGTAAGCACCTTGTTGCGGCGCAGACTGCGCAGCGCCAGGTTGAGGTAGTAGTCGAACATCCGTGCACTCCATCAACATGCCCTCCCCCTGCAAGCAGAAGAAGGGGTCACATCATTCAAACTGACCGCGTTGCCACTACTGGCGGCACCGCCGCTGCGCGCAATGCGGGGCCAAGCACGGCGAGCTGCCCGATCAACCACAGCAACACCGCGCCGACCGGGAAATAGACGGCCGGAAGTCTGGGCAGTTCGTAGTGGGTCATCAGGAACAGGTTCATGCCGAACGCCAGCGCCATGCCTAGCGCTATGCCCAGGGTCGCAAGCACGAAGTTCTCGGTCTGGAAATAGTGCAGGATGTTGCTGCGGGTGGCGCCCAGGGCGCGGCGCACGCCAATCGTGCGGCGGCGCTGCGCCACCCAGAAGCTGGCCAGCCCGACGATACCCAGCGCGGTGACGATCAGCAGCGCCGCGATCACGCCGGTCAGGATGCCAGCCATCGCGCGGTCGTCCTGGAAAAACTTCCGACGCACTTCATCGAAGCTGCGCTTGGTGGTCACCACCCGCCCCGGATCGGCTTTTTTCAGTGCGGCCACCGCGGCGGCCAGCACGTTTGCGCGATCTTCCGGCCGGGTTCGAATCACGTAGCTCTGGTCCTTGTTCGCTCCCATTCGCAGTGGCACGACCATGGTGAACTGCGACTTGGCTGGATCGAAAGCATTGGGCCGCACCAGGCTGTCTACCACACCGATCACGCGCAGGCCCACGGTGGGCGTGAGGTAGATGAGGCGGCCCAGCGAGTTTTGTCCCGGCCACAGGCGCTCGGCCAGGGTCTGGGTGATCAGTGTCACATGCGGAAGGCTCTTGCTGTCACCCGTACTGAGCCCCTTCATCGCCGTCTCCACGTCGACAAAGTCATCAGGCTGCAGGTCGCGCCCGGACACCAGCCGCGTGCCCAGCGTCTGCACCAGGTTTTCACCGAAATAAGTAGTAGCGCTGAGCGTGCGCTCGGACTGCGCCGGGTCGAGCCGGATATTGCCGTTTGACGACGAGACGCCAAACGGCACCTGGTTGGACGAAGCCACCGATTGCACGCCGGGCACCTGCCGAAGTAGCGCGACATCCTCCGCGAGACGAGCATACGGATTGGAGGGCGTCGTCACGTCGGCCACCTGGATCTGCAGCAGTTCGTGCTCGGCCACGCCGCTGGGCATGTCCATGCGCTGCAGGCGCTGGCCGATCAGAAATACGGCGTTACAGACGATCGCGCAGGTCAACGCGATTTCCAGGATCAACAGCCACGCGGTGAGCTTGTGACGGCGAAGCGTGGAAAGGATCGGGAGAATGTCCATGGGTCGCCTCAATTGCTCTTCAGTTGCAGGGCGGGCGCAATCTGGCAGGCACGCCAGGCGGGAAGCAGACCCGCCAGCAACGTGGCGAGAACCGCCAGCACGAAGGTGATGAACAGCATGCTCAGGTCCAGGTGTGCCAGCGCGGCATAGTCCGAAGGGCGCTGCCGTACGAGCCACAATCCGAACATCGCCAGCAGCAGGCCGCCAACGCCACCGACCAGACCGACTACGCCGGATTCGATCAACAGCTGCGCGAACAACGCGCGCCGCGATGCACCCAGCGCACGGCGCACGCCGAGTTCAGCAGCGCGACGCATGAATTTGGCCAGCATCAGCCCCACCGTGTTGACCAGGCATACCAGCAGAAAGCCAAACGCCAGCCCGTTCTGCAGACGCACGTCGCTGGGCACCACCTTGTTGTAGTCAAGCCACTGCATCACGTTGCGCAGGCGCACGTTGGGGGCGCGCTGGAAGCGGCCCAGTGCTTTCTGGTCCAGCGAGTAATGCACGAGAAATTCCTGATACGCGGCCGCTTTCGCGGGGCTGTCCAGCTGCGTCCAGAATTGCAGCCACACGCAGTCGTTCGACGGCAGGATGTTGCCGACGCCACCACCACCGTTGCCCCAGCAATCGGTCGATCCCCCCCGATCCAGTCGCAGCTCAAGCATGGTCTGCAGCGGCAGGAATACCTCTTCGCCATAGGCGTAGGAGCCGGTGTTGAGGTCATAGAAATGCGGATTTGGTTGCCAGCTGTCCAGCACGCCCATGATGCGGAAGGAGGTACCAGCCATGCGCAGTGTGCGGCCCACGCTGTTGGCGCCGTCAAACAGTTTGTCGTTGAGTGACTTTGCGATCACTACATTGCGTACCTTGGCCTCCCCCTCCGCGGCCGTCCAGCCTTGGCCATAGAGGAACGGCGCGTCGAACATTCCGAAGAAATCAGCTGTGGTGTAACGCGCCTCCACGTAAAACGGATCGAGCGAGGACTGTTCGGGCTGCACCGGCACCGATCCGCCGGTCATCAACGCCTGGTGATCCGCGCGTCCGGCATGCAGCAGGTTCAGGCCGTCGATCAGGGTGACCTGCTCCGGCGGCTCCTTGCTCGAGTCCATTCCCTTAATGTCCTGCGGATCGATCTGTGCGTAGTACAAACTGCCGCTGCGGCCAGGCAGTGGGTCGCCGGATAGCACATGCAGCACCGTCAGCGTGGTCATGCTGGCGCCGATGCCCAGCGCGATGGCCAGCACCATCAGTGCCGTCAGCATCTTGTTGCGCCTGAGGCTGCGCAGGGCGAGATCGAGGTAATAGCCAAACATGTCATGACTCCATCAAAGGTAAACCGTGCCGCTGCTGTAGGAGCGCACCCTGTGCGCGATGCCCCAGGCCCTGCAAGAGCTCGCCCACAGGGTGGGCTCCTACAGACATTCGCTTTGCGCGTATCCAGGCTCCATTCATCACACGCTCCGCGTCGCTACGACCGGAGGCACGGCCGCTGCGCGCAGTGCCGGCCCGAGCACTGCCAATTGCCCAAGCGCCCACAGCACCAACGCGCCGATCGGCAGGTAGTACAGCGGCAGATGGGGCAACTCGTAGGCCTTCATCAACATGGCGTTCAGCGCAAACGCCAGCAGCATGCCGAGCACAATCCCGAAACTCACGATCAGAAAGTTTTCGGTCTGGAAGTAGCGCAGGATGTCGCCGCGGGTCGCACCAATCGCGCGACGGATGCCAATCTGCCGGCGTCGTTGCTGCACCCAGAAACTCGCGAGCCCCACGATGCCCAATGCGGTAACCAGCAAGAGCGCCACGATCACACCGACCAACATGCCGGCCATCGCACGATCCTGGCGAAAGCAGGCGGTGCGCAGATCGCTGAGGGTCTGACTGCCTTCCTGGTCGAATACTGCATCCGGGGCGACCTTCGCAATCATCGCGCGGGCATCGCGCAACACGCGGGGTACATCCTTGGGATCGGCGCGCAGCAAGTAACTCCCAGCGAGAAGTTTGCCCGGCTGTGCGGACACGAATACCGACCAATCCTTGCTTCCTTCGGGCCAGCCAGTCGGATCCGGCCTGACCAGATGATCGATGACGCCGACCACGCGGTAATGCAACTTGTCCAACCAGAATTCCTTACCCAATGGGTCGACGCCCGGCCACAGATGCTCGGCAAGCGAACGGGTGATCTGTACGGACGCATCACTCGGCATGAGGCCAGTGAACGCCTTGAAATCATCTGCCTGCGGGCCACGTCCAGCGACCAGGTGCACGCCCAGAGCCTGCATGCTGCCCGGGCCTCCCAGATAGAACTCCACGACCCCGCCGAAATGCTGAGCGGCCGCATCCAGGGTGATGCCCGCGGTACCCCGACGAGCGCCGAACGGTATGGAATTCAGCACCGTGACCGACTGCATGCCGGGAATACTGCGCAAGCCGGATAAGGCCCGCGCATTCAGATCGACTGCATGACTGTCCTCGTAGCCGGTCAACTGTACCGTGGCCAACGAAGTTTCATCCACACCACTGTCGACATGCATCATCGCGATCCGGTTCGCAATCATGAAACATGCATTGCACAACACCGCACAGGCCAATGCGATCTCCATGGCGATCAGCAAGGTGGCGAGGCGATGGCGGCGCAACGCGGCAAGGATGGGTCGAATCTGCATGATGATGACTTCCTCAGAGCGTCTTCAGTTGCAGGCCTGGCGCAAGCTGGCATGCGCGCAGCGCCGGCAGCAGGCCAGCAAGCAGGCTGGTGGCAATAGCCAGTGCAAAGGTGACCAGAAACATGCTGACGTCCAGATGCGCCATGTCGGCGTAGACCGCCGGCTGACGACGCACCAGCCAAAGTCCCGCGAGCGTCAGCAACCAGCCACCGATGCCACCTAGCAGACCGATCATTCCCGCCTCCACCAGACACTGCGCGAACACCGCTGCACGGCTGGCGCCCAGCGCACGACGCACGCCGATCTCGCCACTGCGCCGCAAGAACTTCGCCAGCAAGAGGCCCACCGTGTTGAACAGGCAGATCGCCAGGAACGCGAATGCCAGCCAGGTCTGCAGCCGCACGTCGCCTGGAACCACGCCGTTGTAGTCCAGCCACTGCATCAGGCTACGCAAGCGCGTGTTTTCGGAATGGGTAATGCGGCCCAGCGCTTTCTGCTGCTCGGCATAGCCAGCCAGGAAACTACGGTAGGCCACCACTTTCAGTGGGCTGTCCAGTTCGACCCACAGCCGGATCCATTCGCAGGGCGCGTCCTGAAGATGGCCCGGTTTGTCAGGCATATGCCAGCAGGTGAACTGCCAGAAATTGCCATCGTTGATCTCGAGACCACTAGTGAACGGCGTAAAGACATCCTCCGGCTTCGTGTAGAAATCGGCTGTCTGACCATGGGCGAATCGTCCGCCGGCCACCATGTAGAACTGCGGCGAAGGCCGCCAAGGTTTCAGCACGCCGACAATGCGCACATCGGTATCACGCAGTTGCAGCATGCGACCCACGCCGTTGGCGCCACCGAACAACTTGTCGTTGAGGTCGGCCGAAATCACCGCTACCCGTGCGTGTTTCTCATCGTCCTGCGGCTGCCAGCTGCTGCCGTACTGGAACGGTACGTCGAACATCGGGAAGAAATCCGATGTCGTGGACAACATCATCTCCATCAGCGGCGGAAGACTTGTCTGTGGCGCACGCACCTTGAGCTGGCTGTCGACGATCAGTGCTTGCCGATCCGCACGATGAGCAGTCCACAGGTCCACCGCCGAGCGATAATCCATCACGTCGATGGGATCGGTGTGGCTATAGTCGTTGGTCGGGTCCGCATCGACCTGCGGATAAAACAGCGTGCCGCTTTTACCCGGCAGCGGATCGCCGGACAGCAGATGCATGACCGTCAACGTGGTCATGCTGGCGCCGATGCCGACCGCGATGGCAATGACCATCAAGGCCGTCAGCACCTTGTTGCGCTTCAGACTGCGCACCGCCAGATCCAGGTAATAGCCAAACATCATTCCCCTCCCTTGAATCCCCGCTTCCCGAATGGGAAGCGAGCCTCGCATCACACCGAACACGCATCAAACCGAACGCGTCGCCACCACCGGTGGCACCGCTGCCGCACGCAGCGCAGGACCGAGTACGGCGAGCTGACCGATTGACCACAACAGCACCGCGCCGACCGGAAAATAAATGCCCGGCAGTCGCGGCAATTCGTAATGCAGCATCAGGAACAGGTTGATGGCATAGGCGAGCACCATGCCGATGACGATGCCAATGGTCGCCAGCAGGAAGTTCTCGGTCTGGAAGTAATGCAGGATGTTGCCGCGGGTGGCGCCCAATGCGCGTCGCACGCCGATCGTGCGTCTCCGCTGCGCCACCCAGAAACTGCCCAGCCCGACAATACCCAGTGCCGTCACCACCAGCAGTGCTATGCATACACCGACCAGCAGTCCGGTCATGGCGCGGTCGTTCTGGAAGAACTCGCTGCGTACGTCGTCCCATGTGCGTTTCTCGATCACGACACGACGGGGATCGAGCGCCTTGAGCGCAGCGAGTGCCGCTTTCAGCACGCGCTGCCGTTCCTGCGGCGCCGTGCGGATCAGATAGCTCGAGCCGTCGCCTACCACGGGGCGGATGGGCACCAGAAAGCTGAATTCGGCACCCTGCGAGAGACTGCTTGGTCTGACCAGGTGGGCGACGACACCGACTACGGTCTCCGGTGTCTTGCCAAAATAGATCAGCCTCCCCAGCGGGTTCTTGCCAGGCCATAGCTTGTCGGCCACGGCCTGAGTAATCACCAGCACCTCGGGCAATGCTTTGTCATTCGGATCACCGCCGGCAGCGGCCTTGTTGACGGCATCGAGGTCGCGGTAATCGTCTTCGCGCAGGTTGCGCCCGGCCACCAGCTGGGTGCCGAAGGTCTGCGCCAGATTTTCGCCCCAGTACAGGGCCGCACTCAGCGTGGGCAATTTTTGCGTCGGGTCAAGCTTGATGCTGTTGTTCGTTTCCGAACTACTGAACGGCATCTGGTTCGCAAGGCTGGCCTGAGTCACCCCAGGGATCTGCCGCAACGCGGCGAGATCTTCCTGCGTGCGCGCCTTCGCATCCGAGCGGACCCCGAGATTGGCCAGCTGAATTTCCACCAGCTCATGCTCGGCAATGCCGCTGACCATGTTCATGCGCTCCAACCGCTGGCTGATCAGGAACACCGCATTGCAGACAATCGCGCAAGTCAGCGCAATCTCGATAATCACCAGCCAAGCAGTGATTTTGTGCCGGCTCAAGGACGAAAGAATCGGGCGGATTTCCATGTCAGTTGCTCTTCAACTGAAGTGCGGGTGTGATCTGGCAGGCACGCCAGGCGGGCAACAGGCCGGCGATCAGGCTGGCGCCAATGGCAAGCAGGAACGTAGTCAGCAACATCGACATGTCCAGATGGGCAAGCGAGGCGTAACTGGCAGGCCGCTGTCGAATCAGCCACAGGCCAACAAAGGCCAGCAGCAGTCCACACAAACCACCGCTCAGGCCGATCACGCCGGACTCCACCAGCAGCTGCGCAAACAACGCGCGCTTCGATGCACCCAAAGCCCGCCGCACACCCAGTTCGCCGGCACGACGCATGAACTTGGCCAGCATCAGCCCCACCGTATTGACCAGGCATACCAGCAGAAAGCCGAACGCCAGCCCCGTCTGCAGGCGCACATCGCCTGGCACCACCTTCTGATAGTCCAGCCAACCCATCAAGTCGCGCAGACGTACATTGGCCGGCCGCTGGAAGCGCCCAAGCGCCTTTTGTTCCTGCGAGTAGTGCATGAGGTATTCCCGATATGCCGCGACCTTGGTCGGACTATCCAGCTGCACCCAGAATTGCAGCCAGGTACAGGGCGCTATTTCCAGGTCGTCAGCGTGGCCGCCCCAGCAATTCATCATGCCGTTGATGGCGAGCTTGAGGTCACGCGCGGTACTCAACGGCAGAAACACATCCTCCGTCGGCGCGTAGCTGCCGGAGATATTGATATCGTAAAAATGTGGATTCGGCCGCCAGCGGTCGAGCACACCCACGATGCGAACAGCGGCGTCGCCAAGCTGCAGCATCTGCCCGGTGCTGTCCTTTCCGCCGAACAGCTTGTCATTGAGCTTGCTGGAAATCACTGCCACACGCGCCTTGCTGTCGTCGTCAGCCGCGGACCAGGCACGCCCATACAACATCGGCGCCTTGAACATGGGAAAGAAATCGGCGGTGGTGTAGCGCGCATCCGAATAGAACGGATCCACGCTGGATTGCACCGGCTGCACCGGCACCGTGCCACCCGTCATCAGTGCCTGCCGATCCGCGCGCTTGGCACGCAACAGGTTCATGCCGTCGATCCAGGTCAGTTGATCCGGCGGCTCGTCCGTCGGCTGATAGCCGTCCATATCCCGCGGTTCGAGTTGCGGATAGAACAGCGTCTGGCTGGTTCCGGGCAACGGATCACCCGACAGCACATGCAGCACAGTCAGCGTGGTCATGCTGGCACCGATGCCAAGGGCAATCGCCAGCACCATCAGCGCGGTGAGCATCCGGTTGCGCTTAAGGCTGTGCAACGCCATGTCGAGGTAGTAGCCGAACATTTCCATTCACTCCGTGATTTACAGCTCTGGGTGTAACTGAACTTTTCGCTCCGCCCGAACCCTCATCCACCCCTGCGGGGCACCTACATTTGGCACATCCATGTGCCTCACCTTCCGGCGGCTTGCGCCGTTCAAATCGGCAATCCTGCCGATTTGTCTCCCAGAGTGAGAAGGGACTCCTCAGGCCGCCCTTGTCGCCACCACCGGTGGCACGTTGGAGGCGCGCCGCGCCGGCACGAAGACCGCGCCCTGCCCGATCGCCAACATCGCCAGCACGCCGGTCAGCACGTAAAACACCGGCAAACGCTCCATCTCGTAATGCGTCATCAGCCACAGGTTGAGCCCGATCGCGAGCAGCACGCCCAGCAGCACACCGACGCCGGCGATCAGCAGGTTCTCGATCTGGAAGTAATGCAGGATGTCGATCCGTCGCGCGCCCAGCGCGCGCCGAACACCGATCTGCCGATGTCGCTGGCCGACCCAGAAACTGGTGAGGCCGACGATGCCGGCTGCGGTGACACCAAGCAGGATCAGGCACACCACGCCCATCAGGATCGCCATACCGCGATCGGCACGATAGGCCTTGGCGCGGATATCGGAGAACGGTTGGGTACCCCAGCTGTCGGGCATGATGCGCATGGGGTTGGCCGCAAACAGCGCCTTACGCGCCGCGTGCAAAACAGCCTGTTCGCGTCCCGGCTGCGTGCGAACGGCGTAGCTCGCCATAACTCCGTCCAGGCGAACTGGCTCCAGTATCGAGTTGTAGGCAAAGGGATTACCCCAGCTGTCCGTGGTGGGTGTCTGCAGCTCATCGACGATGCCCACGATGGTCGAGGGCTCCCGCTTTCCATCCTGATAGACCGTCTTGCCCAGTGCATCGCCCTGCGGGAAAAGCTTGTCGGCCACCGGCTTGCTCACGATGATCACCGGTGAGGCCGCAGTGCTGCGTATGGTGTGGTGCTGGATTTCACCGGCGTTGAAGTCGCGACCGGCGATCAGGTGCACGCCCAGCGTAGAGCGCAGGTGTTCATCGCCGTAGTAGTAGGCAGCCTGGACGGCTACACCCTTCTGATCCGGCGTGAGGGTGACGTCGCCGCTCCATATCATGCCCTGCAGTGGCAGACTCTCCGCTGCTGCGACCTCCCTTACATCCGGCAGACTCCGCAACGTGTCCAGATCGGTCCGCTGCAACGCGTCAAGTTTTTCGATAGACGCTGCATCGTCGCCACTGGGCGCACCTACCCATGCTTGCGACACCCTGAGCAGATCGCTTTCATCGATGCCGGTCGGACGATTCAAGCGCTCGATGCGTTGACCGATGATGAAAACCGCATTGCAGACGATCGCCAGAGTCAACGCGATCTGCAAGACGATCAGCACGACACCGGCCTTGTGCCGTCGCAACGCCGCCAGGATGGGATGTACGGTCATGACGCGATCCTCAATTTGTCTTCAGCTGCCACGCGGGTTGCACGCGTGACGCACGAAAAGTCGGATAGAGGCCAGCCAGCAGCGTGGCAACCACCGCCACGAACACGGTGAGCGTCAGCAAGCCCGGATCGATCCGCGCCAGATGGGCGAGTCTCGTGGGCAACACCACACCGACGCCGAGCACACCCACGCCGGTAAGCAGCAAACCCAGCACGCCACCACCCACGCCGATCATTCCCGCCTCGGTGAGAAACTGTGCATAGATCGCGCGGCGCGATGCACCCAACGCACGGCGCACGCCGATCTCGCCACTGCGGCGCAGGAACTTGGCCAGCAGCAAGCCCACTGTGTTCACCAGACACACGATCAGCAGGCCCAGCGCCACCAGCAACGATACCTTGGTGTCGCTTGGCACCACGTGCTCTTGCTCCAGATACGCCGGCACATCGAATAGACGGTTGTTCGGTGACCAGGTGAAGCGTCCGGCCGTCTGCTGCTCACGCGCATAGTCGTCGAGGTATTGCCGATAGCTCTGCACGGCTCCCGCGCCATCCAGCTCGGCCATGTAGGCAATCCATATGCAATTCGAATGCTGCAGTCCGACAAAGCCGGATTCCACGGGTGGGTCACGGCATAAGTTCACACCGCTGTTTGTCATGTTCGCCATGATCGCCCGCTGGAAAGGCAGAAATACCTCGGGGCCATCACCGCCATAACCACCGGTATCCAGCACATCGTAGAAAATCGGCTGCGGATTCCAGTCAGCCAGCACACCGATGACTCGATAGTCCTTGCCTTCGATATTGATCGTCTTGCCGACGCTGTTGCCGCCGCCGAACACCTGCTGGTTGAGCTTGTCGCCAATCACGACTACGGCCGCCTGATGCGTATCGTCGTCCGCATTCCAGCCGCTGCCATATTGAAACGGCACATCCAGCATCGGAAAAAATTCGCCGTAGACCGCATAGCCATCGACCGGGATCGGGCTGCGTCCGGTACCCGCCGGGATCACTGACGGAGCGATCAGGTAGATCGCAGACTGTCGCTTCGCACGATGATCACGCATCAGCGCCATCGCATCGGCGTAGTCCAGCGCATCCGGCGGCTCGTGCACCTGGCCGCGATCACCTGGTCCCCACATGTCGATCCGCGGCACGAACAGCTTTGACGATTTCCACGGGATGGGATCGCCGGATACACCGCGGAACACCGCGTAGGTGGTCATGGACGCAGCGACGCCGAAGCCGATGGCCAGCACCATCAGCACGGTAAGTCCGGGGCTGCGCTTCAAGCTGCGCAAAGCCAGTTCAAGGTAGTAGCCGAACATCCGTCCATTGCTCCTTCGCTTGAGCCCTTCTCCCATCGACGCTCCCCAGGGAAGTCGCTGATGGGAGAACAGAAGAAATCATCACGCCGCGCGCGTCGCCACTACTGGCGGCACATTGGAGGCACGACGCGCCGGCACGAAGACCGCGGCCTGCCCGATCGCCAGCATCGCCAGTACCCCCGTGACCACATAAAGCAGCGGAATACGCGCCATCTCGAAATGTTTCATCAGCCACAGATTGAGGCCAATCGCCAGCAGTACACCCAGCACCACGCCGACACCGGCGATTAGCAGATTCTCGATCTGGAAGTAATGCAGGATATCGATCCGGCGTGCACCCAGCGCGCGACGAACACCGATCTGCCGATGCCGCTGGCCCACCCAGAAACTCGTAAGACCGACGATGCCCGCGGCCGTGACGGCGAGCAGAATCAGGCAGACCACGCCCATCAGTATCGCCATGCCCACGTCGGCGCGATAAGCGTCGGCGCGGATGTCGGAGAATGGGCGCACGCTGTCGTCGTCAAGCACGCGCATCGGGTTCACTGCATACAGGGCCCCGGGCACAGCCTTCATCGCCGCCTCAAGCCGGCCCGGCTTTGCGCGCACGACGGTGCGCGAAAAGTTGGCATCCAGCCGTACCGGGAACAGCGCTGAATTCCAGGTGAGACTGCTGCCACCGCTGCTGACCGAACTCTGCATCCGGGCGACAACCCCCACGATGGTGGTAGGCGAGCTGCCGCCATCGAGATAGGCCACCTTGCCTACCGCATCGCCATGCGGGAACAGCTTGTCCGCGATCGGCTTGGTGATGATCATGAGCGTCGGCACGCTCTGGTCACGGAATGCCTTGTTCTGGACATCGGCGGCGGTAAACGCGCGGCCAGCGATCAATTGAAGACCCATTGTCGACAACGCGTGCTCGTCGCCATAGTAGTAATTCGAGTTGACCGTGCTCTTTGTCTGCAACGGCTTCAGCGCCATCCCGCCGACCCAGCCGGAACGCAGCAGCGGCAGCGAGTTGATCGGCGCCGCCGAGGCCACGTCGGGCAGATTGCGCAGCGCTGCCAGGTCAGCCTGCTGCATGCCGTCGAGTTTCTGCAGGCTTGCCGGGTCGTCTCCGCTCGGTGCACCTACCCATAGTTGAGTGACCAGAAACAGGTTGTTCTCGTCCAGGCCAGTGGGTTGGTTCACCCGCTCGATGCGCTGACCGATGATGAAGATGGCATTGCAGACAATCGCCAGGGTCAGCGCGATCTGCAGCGAGATCAGCACGACACCAGCTTTATGCTTGCGCAATGCCGCGAGAATGGGATGAAGGGTCATGGTGGCTTCCTCAATTGGACTTGAGCTGCCACGCGGGCTGCACACGCGCCGCACGGAAGGTGGGGTAGAGGCCGGCCAGCAGAGTCGCAATGACGGCAACCAGCAAGGTCAGCAAGAGCAGCGAAACATTCAGCCGAGCCAGGGCGGCGATGTCCTTAGGCAACACCCAGCCCACGCTCGCCACGCCCACGCCGGTAAGCAGCAGGCCCAGCACGCCACCGGCCAGGCCGATGATGCCGGCCTCGGTGAGAAACTGCGTATAGATCGCCAGGCGCTGCGCGCCGAGCGCTCGTCGTACGCCGATCTCGCTGCTTCGACGCAGGAATTTCGCCAGCAGCAGACCGGCGGTGTTGACCAGGCAGACGATCAGCAGACCCAACGCCACCAATAGCGACACTTTGGTATCGCTGGGCACGACATGCTGGTTGTCCAGCCAGTCCGGCAGGTTGCGCAAACGGTTGTTGGGCGCCCAGCCAAAACGACCTGCCTGCTGCTGGTCGTGCGCATAACCGTCCATATACTGCCGGTAAGCCGTTGCCGCTGCTGCGTCGTCGAGCTCGGCCATATAGGAAATCCACACGCAGCTGGAATGCTGCAAGCCGACGAAGCCCGATTCGGAAGGAATTGCGTTGCAATTCGTATTGCCGTCGTTGGTGAGACCGACGGCGATGCCGCGCTCAAACGGAAGAAATACATCTTCGACGCCGGTGGAGAAGCCGCCGCTGTTGACCACATCGTAAAAGCGCGGCTGCGGATTCCAGTCATTCAACACGCCGACCACGCGATAGTCCTTGCCCTCGATATTGACAGTCTTGCCCACGCTGTTCGCATCGCCGAACAGTTTCTGGTTGAGCTTGCTGCTGATCACCGTCACGGCAGCGCGCTGCGCGTCGTCGTTCGCACTCCAGCTGCTGCCGTATTTGAACGGCACATCCAGCATCGGGAAGAACTCGCTGTACACCGCGTGTCCGTTGACGTTGATCGGATGCTTGCCAGAACCCGATGGCACGACTGACGGGGAAATCTGGTACATGGCCGATTGAAGCGTGGCGCGGTGATCGCGCATCAACTTCATGGCGTCGGTGTAATCCATCGCCGCTGGCGGCTCGCCGTCGCTGCCGCGTCCGGTCGGTCCCCACATGTCGATCTGCGGCACGAACAGCTTCGATGATTTCCACGGCATCGGATCGCCCGATACCGCGCGAAACACCGAGTAGGTAGTCATCGATGCGGCCACGCCGAAACCGATGGTGAGCACCATCAATGCGGTCAGGCCCGGGCTGCGCCTGAGACTGCGCAAGGCCAATTCAAGGTAGTAGCCGAACATCTATGCATCACTCCTGCGTGTGAAACCCGAACCCATCCCAAAGGGAGTAGGAAAAAATCAAACCGAACGCGTTGCTTCTACCGGCGGTACCCGCGACGCACGCAGCGCCGGCGCCAGCACGGCCGCCTGGCCCAGTAGCAGCAACACCACCACGCCCGCCAGGACGTAGGTCGGTGACAACCGCGCCATTTCAAAATGACTGACCATCCACATGTTCATGCCGATCGCAAGCAGCGCGCCGACGATGACGCCGCCCAGACTGATCAGCAGGTTCTCGGTCAGGAAATAGCTGAGGATGTCGTGATGGGTCGCGCCGAGCGCACGCCGCACGCCAATCTGCTTGCGCCGCTGGCCGACCCAGAAACTGGTGAGCCCGACAATGCCGGCAGCCGTGATCGCCAGCAGCACCACGCAGACCACGCCCATCAGGATCGCCATGCCGCGATCGCGGGCATAGGCCTTGGCTCGTATCTGACTGAAGCTCTGAACGCCATCCTTGGGGTCGATCACGCGCATGCGATTGACCCCGTATAGCGTCTTCGACACCTGCTTGGCGACGGCATCGAGCTGACCCGGCTGCGCACGGATCAAGTAGAAACTACCCAGCGACATCGCCAGGCGCACTGGCACCAAGGTCGTCTGCTCAGCCCATGGCGAAGCCCAGGTGTCCACCCAAGGCACTTCCAGTCGATCGACCACGCCGACGATGGTGGTCGGGTTGTTGCTCAAGTACAGGACTTTGCCCAGCGCCGAACCATCCGGGTAGAGCTTGTGCGCCAATTCCCTGGTGACGATGATCGTCGGCGGCGTCAGCTTGTCACGCATGTCCATACGGCCAATTTCGTCGGCGCGAAAATTGCGCCCCTCGACCAGCTTCAGGCCCAACGTGTCCAACGTGTGCTCGTCGGAAAAGTAGATCGCCGTATGTGCGGTCGAGTGATCCTGATTCGGCTTGTAGTCCAACCCTTCCGACCAGCCGCCCTGGCGCAGCGGATAGGAATTGGTCGAGTAGACATCGATCACGCCCGGGATCTGGCGCAATGCCGTGAGGTCGGTGGCCGTCAAACCGCTGACCTGCTGCGAAGGTGGCTTGCCGACCCACTGGTTCCTCACGCTGATGATGTTCTGTTCATCGATGCCGGTCGCGCGCGACAAGTGCGTCACGCGCTGCTTGATGATGAACAGTGCATTGCACACGATCGCCAGGGTCAGCGCGATCTGTAGTGCGATCAGGATGGTGCCGGCCTTGTGGCGTTTGAGGGCGGCGAGTATCGGCTGGATCTGCATGGTCTTCGCCTCAGTTGGACTTCAATTGCCAGGCTGGCTGCACCTGCGCGGCACGCCAGGTCGGATAGAACGCCGCAATCACCGTGGCACCGATCGCGACCAGCAGCGTCAGCCCGATCAAGCCAAAATCGACATGCGCCAGCTCGGCGATCTCCGGCTCGAACACCAGCCCGATGCCGTACACACCTCCGGCCGTCAACAACAGGCCGAGCACGCCACCGGCAACGCCGACCATCGAGGCCTCGGCGAGAAACTGCGTGTAGATCTCACGTCGCGACGCACCCAGTGCGCGGCGCACGCCGATCTCCTGCGAGCGCCGCATGAACTTCGCCAGCAGCAGGCCGATCGTGTTGACCAAGCACACCGCCAGGAAGCCCAGCGCGACCAGCAGCGAGACCTTGGTCTCCTGCGGCACCACGTGCTCGTGGTCAAGCCACTCCATCACGTTGCGCAAGCGATTGTTCGGTGCCCAGTTGTAGCGGCCGGCACGCTTTTGATCGGCCGCATAGCCGTCCAGATAGCTGCGATAACGTTGCACCGCGGCGGCATCGGGCAGTTCCGCCCAGACCGTCAACCATACGCAGGTGGATTGCAGCCATGCATCCCAGCCACCACCAGGCGACTTGTTGCAGTTGTTGTTGCCGTCGGTATCCATTTGCAGGTCGATGGCACGACTGAACGGCATGAAGAAATCGGGCGCTTCGCCGAAACCACTGGTGTTGACCACGTCGTAATAGCGCGGATGCGGATCCCAGTTCTTCGCCACGCCCACGATCCGGTAGTCGTGGTTATCCAGCACGATGTTGCGACCGACGCTGTTGGCGCCATCGAAGACCTTTTGATTGAGCTTGCTGCTGATCACCACCGTGCTGGCACGTTTGTCGTCCTCGTTCGCGCCCCAGCCATTGCCGTACTGGAATGGCATCTCGAACATGCTGAAAAAGTCCGTGGTGACGGCGTAACCGCTGATCGAGAACGGCTGCTTGGCCGCGTCGGCCGGCACCACCGAGATGGCGACCGGATACAACGCTGTCTGCCGCGATGCCGGATGCGCCCGCATCAGCGCCATCGTGTCCAGGTAGTTCAGGGCCTCCGGCGGTTCGCCGTGATCATCGGCATCGCGACCGGCTGGCCCAAAGCCGTCGATCTGCGGTACGAACAGCTGATCGGACTTCCACGGTATGGGATTGCCGGAGACCGCTCGGAACACCGCAAAGGTGGTCATCGATGCTGCCACGCCGAAGCCGATCGCCATGATCATCAGCCCGGTAAGTACCGGGTTGCGGCGCAGGCTGCGCAGGCCGAGTCGCAGATAGTAGGCAAGCATGTGCACCTCCAGATTCCCTTTCGATGTTTCCCTTTCCCAGCGGGAAAGACAGATGTTTTTCAAACCGAACGCGTCGCTTCCACCGGCGGCACATTCGATGCACGCACGGCCGGGGCCAGCACCGCACCCTGGCCAAGCAACAGCAGCGCAATCACGCCGATCGCCACATAGGCGAGCGACAGCCGCGCCATCTCGAACTGAGTCACCATCCACAGGTTGATGCCGAGTGCGAGCACCGCGCCGATGACGACACCGCTGATACCGATCAGCAGGTTCTCGGTGAGGAAATAGCTGAGGATGTCGTGCCGGGTGGCGCCCAGCGCGCGACGAATACCGATCTGCTTGCGCCGCTGACCGACCCAGAAACTGGTGAGACCGACGATACCGGCGGCGGTGATCGCCAGCAGCACCAGGCTGACGATGCCCATCAGGATCGCCATGCCAACATCTCGTCCGTAAGCAGCCTTGCGCACCTGGGCGAAGCTCATCACGCCGTCCTTGGGGTTGATGATGCGCATGCGACTTTGCGCAAACAGCGCCTTCGGTGCATCACGCATGGCGGCTGCCAGCTGCCCTGGACGCGATCTCACGAGATAGAACGTGCGGTCAGTCAGCAATCGCGCAGGAACCAGCACGGCGTTGTAGGCGTACTCGTTCATCCAGCTGGCGACGGTATGCGCCTGCAACGTGTCGGTAACTCCGATTACGGTGGAAGGCCGGTTTCCGCCCGACACATAGATCGTCTTGCCCAGCGCGGAGCCCTGCGGAAACATCGTCTGCGCGAGTGCCTTGCTGATGATCACCTCCGACGCCTGCATCGGATCCGGCGGCGCCTGGCTACTGACTTCACTGCTGGTGAAATTGCGCCCCTCGATGAGCGACACACCGAGCGTCGCCAGGGTATGGTCATCGGTGAAATAGATGGCCGAATCGAGCGTCGACCTGATCTGGTCCGGCGCGGTCTTGATGAAGTTGTCCCAACCGGAGCCGCGCATCGGGAAGCTGTTCGCGGGCGCCACATCCTGCACGCTGCCGAGCTCGCGCAAGGCCAGCAGGTCCGCCCGCATCTGCGCGTCGATACGCTGCGGCGAAGATTGATCGGCCCAGTTGTTCTGGATCACGAACAGGTTGGATTCGTCCACACCACTCGGACGCGACACGCGCGCCATGCGCTGCTGGATGATGAACAGTGCATTGCACACGATGGCCAGGGTCAGCGCGATCTGCAATGCGATCAGCACGGTGCCGGCCCGGTGGTGGCGCATGGCGGCAAGTATCGGTTTGATCTGCATGATGGCTTGGCCTCAATTCGACTTCAGCTGCCATGCCGGCTGCACTTGCGCAGCACGCCATGCGGGGTAGAACGCCGCCAGCACGGTGGCGAAGATCGCCACTAGCAGCGTCATCGCCACCAGCGAAAGATCCAGATGCGCGAGACGGGCAATATCCGACTCGAACAACAAACCGACGCCAAGCATGCCTACCGCGGTCAGCAACAGGCCGAGCAGACCACCAGCCAAACCCACCGTACCCGCCTCGATCAGGAATTGGCCGTAGATCTGGCGGCGCGGCGCACCGAGCGCGCGGCGCACGCCGATCTCCGGCGCCCGGCGCATGAACTTGGCCAGCAGCAGGCCGATCGTGTTGACCAGGCAGATCGCAAAGAAACCCAGTGACACCATCAGCGAGATGCGACTCTCCGCGGGCACCACATGCTCGAAGTCGAGCCAGTTGGTGACATCGCGCAGACGCACGTTCGGAGCCCAGTGGAAACGACCGGCGCGCTGCTGCTCATCCGAATAGGCGGTGAGGAAGTCGCGGTAGCGCTCGACATCGGCCGTGGTCGGCAATTCCACCCACACCGGTATCCAGACGCATTCACCGTGCAGCCACGCGTCGCGTCCGTTGCCGTAATCCATCAGCGAACCGCAATTGTTGTTGCCCGCGGTATCGATCTGCAGGTCCATCGCGCGAGTGAACGGCACATACATCTGCACCGGCTCACCGAATTCGTTGCCGTCGAACAAATCGTAGAACCGTGGCTTTGGATCCCAGTGCGCGGTCACCCCCACGATGCGGTACGCGTGCATGCCCAACGTCACCTCGCGACCCACGCTGTCGGCACCGCCGAACAGCTGCTCGTTGAGTTCGTGGCTGATCACCACAACCGCCGCATGCCGGTCGTCATCGCTTGCACTCCAGGCACTGCCGTACTGAAACGGTGCATCGAACATGCTGAAGAAATCGGCATTGGTCGCGTAGCCATCCGCCGTGAATGGCAGGCTGTCGCTGCCGCCTGGCAGCACCGACAGCGACACGTCGTAAAGCAGTGTCTGGTGCGCCGCTTTGTGTGCCTTGATCAGGGCTGTCGCATCGGTGTAATTGAGTGCCAGCGGCGGCTCGCCATGGTTGTTGTTGTTTGGACCACGGCTGTCGATCAACGCGGTGTACAACTGGCTAGATTTCTGGGGAATCGGATTGCCCGATACCGCGCGAAACACCGACCAGGTAATCATCGACGCGGCCACGCCGAAGCCGATCGCCATCACCATCAGCGCGGTCAGCAGCGGATTGCGCCGCAGGCTGCGCAGGCCCAGCTCAACGTAGTAGCCGAACATGGCTCAGCCCTCCACGTGGGTGCCCAGGCTCCAGACGCAATGCATGGCGGGGACGGTTGACAGTCATTGCAGCAACCGGTTGATATCTTCCAGGTCGTGCATGTCTATCGTGCCTGCGGCCTGCTTGAGCAACAGCTTGTTGAGGATGAACTGGTGGCGCACGACGATGTACTGAAACTGCGACTGGGCAAGCTGCTCGATCGCGACCACCACGTTGGTGAGACTCTGCGTGCCGATCGCGTAGCCGGCGCGCATCGAGGCCACCGATTTCTGTGCCGCGTCCACTGAAGTGCGCGCGCTCTGCACGCCCTCGATGCCGTCCACCACCAGGTTGAAGTAGTTGTTGGCGTCACGCGCGGCCTGCCGACGCTGGCTTTCCAGCGAACCCTGATCCTCATCCCGCTGGTAGATCGCCTGACGTACCTGCGACTGCGTAAGGCCACCGCTGAAGATCGGCACGTTGAGCGTGAGACCCACCGTGGTGACCCCGGGACCGTTGGCAGAGCTGCCAGGCACCGCATCGGACCAGCTGCCGAACCTGCCGTATGTCACGTTCGCGCTGATGGTGGGCAGGTGACCGGCACGCGCTGCCGAGATCTTGTGCTCGTCGGCGCTTACCGCGTAACGGTCGGCGAGTATCGCCGGATTCGTCTCCATCGCTGCATCCACCCAGGCCTTGGCCTCGTTAGGCGTAGGTGACTGCATGGGCAGGTCCTCGCGCAGCTTCTTCAAGTCGCCGGTCGGCTGCCCGGTAATCTGCTCCAGCCCCCGCAGAGCATCCTTCAAGGTGTCCTGCTCGGTGATTCGCTGCGCCTTGATATACAGATAGAACGCCTGCGACTGCGACATGTCCGCCGCCGTGGCGAGCCCATCCTTGAAGCGCTCGCTGGACTGCACGTACTCCTGCTTGTACGCGTCTTCGTAGGATTGATAGACGTCCACCGAATCACGCGCGATCAGTACGTTGAAGTAGGCGTTGGCGACACGCACGTAGAGGTTCTGCAGCGCGGCGAGATAGGTCTGCTCCTGCGAATCACTGGTGGCGTGCGCGGCCCGCAGCGTGGAAATGTCAGCCAGATTGACCAGCGTCTGGCTGAGCTGGGTACTGATGTCGCGATCGCGGGTGTGGCCGACCCCGCTGGTGGTCACCGAGTTGCCATTCGAATCAACGGACGTGCCGCTACCACCATGGATCTGCTCCAGGCCCAGACCGGCAGACAGCTGCGGTAGCAGTGCTGCACGCGCCTGCGGCACGCCTTCGGCAATGGCCAGGCGTGTCGCATCGGCCGTGGCCAGCACCGGGTCGTTGGCGATCGCCTGATGGTAGGCGTCCATCAGGTCCTCGCCGTGACCCGGCAATGGGGCAACGGCCAGCAAGAGCAGTAAAGGCAGCAACTTCACGCGCATGGATCAGACTCGCAGGTAGTGGACAAGTGGGCGGACGCCGGTAGCGTCAAATCGAATGGGCGCCGCCATGCGCCGCCGCCACGTTGTGGAAGCGCGGATCTTCGGCAAGATCCACCACCTGACCGTCGATGATGTGCACGTTGCGCTGTGCGCGCGCCGCCAGCTCGGGATCATGCGTGACCATCACGATCGTCGCGCCTTCGCGATGGATGTCCTCGAGGAGCTCGAGCACGCTGCGCGCCATCTGCGTATCCAGGTTGCCGGTCGGTTCATCCGCCAGCAGCAGGCGCGGTGAGCCAGCCAGTGCACGGGCGATCGCCACGCGCTGCTGCTGACCACCGGAGAGTTCTGCCGGGTAGTGCTTGGCGCGCGAAGCCAGGCCAACACGCTCGAGCGAATCCATGATCCGCTGCTTGCGCTCGGCCGCCTTCATGCCGCGATAGCGCAGCGGTACTTCGACGTTGTCGAACACGTTGAGATCGGGAATCAGG
This sequence comes from Rhodanobacter sp., assembly GCA_049280175.1. Lineage (GTDB taxonomy): Bacteria > Pseudomonadota > Gammaproteobacteria > Xanthomonadales > Rhodanobacteraceae > Rhodanobacter. The sequence goes on along the minus strand of JBAPPP010000608.1, from coordinate 6,121 downwards.
TTGAACGCCTGAAAGATGAAGCCGATCTTCTCGTTGCGGATCTTCGAGCGAGCGTTGTCGTTGAGGTTGCTCACTTCGATGCCGTCGAGGTGATACTCGCCGCCACTGAAGGTTTCCAGCAGGCCGGCGATGGTCAGAAAGGTGGTCTTGCCGGAACCGGACGGACCGGTCACGGCGACGAATTCACCTTCTTTCACGTCGATGTTGAAATCGCGCAGCGCATAGGTCTCCACCACTTCGGTGCGGTAGACCTTGGACAGGTGGGTCATCTTCAGCATGGTTGTTCCTCGGTGGTGGTGGTGATGTTTGAGCCCCTCTCCCACCGGGAGAGGGGTTGGGGTGAGGGTTCGGTTTTGCGAAAAAGTTTGCGCAAGCCCCGTACCCTCATCCGCCCTGCGGGCACCTTCTCCCAAAGGGAGAAGGCAATTCGTCAGTTACTGATCGCGACGCGATCCGCGTTCTTGAAGTTGTCGGTACCGGAAATTACGATGCGGTCGCCTTGCTTCAGGCCATCGAGGATCTCCACCTTGTCGATGCTGCTGGCTCCAACGCGGATCGGGGTTTTTGTGGCGATGCCGTCGCGCACTACATACGCGTAGCTGCCACCGGACTCATCGACGAACGAGCCACGCTGCACGGTGAGTACGTTCTCGCGATGATCCAGCAGCACACGCACCGAGAGGCGCTGGTTCTGCCGCAGTTCCTTCGGGGTGGCACCGGCAAAGCGCAGTCGCGCCGCTACTTCACCATTGACGACTTCGGGCGAAATCGCGCTGACCAGACCCTTCCAGGTATTGCCGTTGCCGCTGATTTCGCCGGACATGCCAATACCAAGATCGCGTGCGAAGCTTTCCGGCACCTGCATCTCCACCTGCAGCGCCGACAGATCGATCACGCTGAGCAGCTGGGCATCCTTCGCCACGGTGGCGCGCTCGGCAATGAACAGCTGGCCGACCTGACCGTCGACCGGCGACTTCACATTGAGGTTGTCGACCTGGCGCTGCAGGTCCTGCACCACCAGCAGCTGATTGTCGTGCGCCAGCTTCTTGGACTGGATGTTGAACTTCAGGCTGTCGTTGTTCATGCCCAGATCGGACTTGGCGTGCGCCAACGTGATGCGCGCCTTTTCCAGCGCGTCCTTGGACTGATCGACTTCCACGCCAGTCGCGGCACCGGCAGCGAACGCTTTCTGCTCGCGCGCCAGGTTGGTTTCCGCGCTCTTCGAGTCGATCTGCGCATTGTCGAAGGCCTTCTGCAGATCGCTGCGCTTGGTCCGCGCGTCTACCTGTGACTGCAGGTAATCGACCTGCATGGCATCGGCCTTTGACTGCTCCTGCGCGAGCTTGTTGGTAAGCTCGGGGCTATCGATCACGGCGAGCGCCTGCCCTTTCTTCACCGTGTCGCCCGCATGCACCTGCAGCGTGACCGCACCGCCATACGTGGCATACAAGGTGGGGCTGACCGCGGCGACCACCTTGCCCTCGGCAGCGATGTCGCGCACGAACGGGCCACGTTCGACGTCAGCGAACGAGAGTCGTGTGCTGCTGACTGACGACGATGCTGAGAAAAGCCGGCCAATTCCTGGTGCCAGCCACACCAGCAGGACCAGCACGAGCACGCCGCCACCCAGCAGAATCAGCCGGCGCTTGCGGTTGGGTTTGACCTCGACCATGCGGTCCTGTGCGGAAGTATCGCGAATCATCATGCCGTCCCTGACCACGTACACAGCGTGGTCGCACACGGATCGTTGCAATCCGTGTGCCAGCCGGAAATCCGCTGGTGATTCGCTTTATTTCAATAACTTGCGGACCATCCACCGAGGCACATCACTGTCCGCGGACAATTCACGGACAGCCGGACGACCGTCCGCACCGCCGATTCATTGGTCGGGCGTGAACTGCAGGGACACCGCTTCGGCACCAGCCACCTGCCCGACCAGGTGCCGGCTCAGGATGGACACCTGAGGGGCGACTTCAGCGCCCAGCACGTCCAGGCCGGCGATTTGTCGCCAGTGGAAGCGCAGCAGATCCGCACTGACCGAGCGAATGTTTTGAAGCCAGCGCGCATGCATCGGTGCCGTTGTCGACATCGACGTCGCTTCGGCATCGGCGAGCAGCGCATCCCAAGCGAGGTAGTCGGTATCCGGAAGCAGATACAGCCGCGCGCACAGATGGCCACGGCGATCCACGCATTCGATCCACTCGCGAGGACCTTCGCTGGTGATGGCGCTGGCTGCTACCAGATAGTGTGTTTGCAGCAGCGGCGCCAGTTGCATGCTCTCGACCAGCAGACCGCGAGGCATCTCCTCGATCGCCGACACACGTGGCTGCGCTGGCAGATACAGCACGCTACCCAACGGCGGCAAATAACGCAGCAGCATGGCGGGCGAGACTCGCCAACAGCGCCGGCTTGTCGCGGGCACGCCGACATGCAAGCTGTGGGCCTTGCTAAAAGCTAAGCGGCTGAACATCGATCACCTCCGGTCGTACGGCCGCGGGTACCACGGGACGGAATGTGTTGGCCACAGGCCCGATGGAAAACGCCGCATCGCTGCAGCAGCCTCGTCCTGAATGCGCGTCCTGGATGCCTGTACACGACGATGACTTCCCGGCCGAGGGTTCGGCCAGGGTCTACTTGGTAAGAATCAGCTTGTCGTTGCGGGTCAGGCGCAGGTGGTATTCGCTGCCCTGATGCTGAATCACCAGCTCGCGCCCTCCTTCCAGCAACGACTGACTGGAAATACGCCGCGCCGACGCGACGGCGGACGCTACAGGCTCCAGCATCGGCCGCCGCGGCAATGCTTGCACTGGTATCAGGGACAGAATGGGCATCGACATCGAAGGCTCCGCAGAAAGTCAGAGACTCAGATGATAATGATTCTCATTTAACTGTCAACTGCCCGCGACCCTACGGTGAATTTCGAAAACCGCCCTATGCCCGTCATCCCTGCGAAAGCAGAAGCGCTTTTCAACAGCGAAGCTGGTCAACCCAGCGCCCCTGCTCATCAAGAACTTGAAGCACTGCATGACCGGCTTCTCACATCTTTACACTTCAGGGGTGGAAATCGATCAATCGATCTGGGATGGTGTATGCAGCACTAGGGGGCGCCTGATGAACCGCATCTTGCTCACTCGGATCGAAGACCTGTGGATGAGAGAGGGCCTTCGAGGCATTGCACGACATCTTTTCCGACGCCCATCGCCGCGCCAAAAATTCATCACCCGGCACGCATTAAAGACCGGTCGCGGACTTGAAATCGAACCGGGTAACGGCGGTCTCGCGCTAAAAGCGAAGGGATTCCACGTCGAGACCCTCGGTTATGCGGATACCGACACCTCGCACGAAAAAAACCCCATCGCCGGCGTTGACATCGGCGGCATCGATCATGCTGATCACACCTGGCACGGAGAGCCCTTGTCTGTCGCCGTGGGGCACATGACATGGTACGACTGGATCATCGCCAGCCACGTCATCGAGAAGACACCCGATTTCGCCGGATTCCTGATTGAATGCGAGGCATTGCTTCGCCCGAACGGCAAGCTCGTTCTAGCCGTTCCCGACAAGCGTCATTGCTTCGATCATGTTCAGAGCCTGACTTCAACCGGCGATGTGCTTGATGCGCTCAGCCTTCGGCGTACCAGGATTGCACCTGGTCGCGTATTCGATCATCACGCGAATGCCGTCAGGAAAGGACGCAACGCCATCTCATGGCATCGATATGCCATGGGTCGACTGCATCCGATACACGAGATGAAGGAGGCACGCCACGCCTGGCAGAAAGCGTTGAATGGTGAGAATTACATCGACGTACACAATTGGTACTTCACGCCTCAGAGCTTTCGTCTTCTCATCGAGGACCTCAGCGCACTCGGCTTGATCGGTCTATCCATCGTCGATGGACCCACCAGTTCCGGAGGCGAATTTTACGTGTGCTTGCATCGCAGCGATGCAACCGCCAATCAATCGGCGCGGTCACCTCGCAGAATGCTTTAAGTGATGCGCTTTGTGGCCTAGGCCGCCATCGGCTGTCCATGCATCCTGATTGATACTTGCATTACGGTGCCCAGCGCACTGACACCGTTGATGACTTGATCAGGACCGGATTGTCGCCACGAGTCACTTCGGCGTCTCAAGCCGCTCCGACAGCCCGCTGAATCCGCTCGGCGATCGCCGCATCCAGACGCGGCAGCACCTCCAGCGCCCCTAGATTCTGTTCCAGTTGCTCAAGTCGGCTGGCGCCGAGCATCACGGTGGAAACGTGCGGATTGAGCAGACACCAGGCGATTGCCAGCTGCGTTAGTGGGACGCCCAGCTCGGCCGCGATTGCCTGCAGTGAGCGCACTTTGCCTAGACGCTCGTTACCCTTGCCCAGCACGTCCTCACGCAGCCACTCGTAACCGGACTGTGCCAGGCGCGAATCAGCCGGTATGCCCTCGTTGTACTTGCCACTCAACAGACCCGAAGCGAGTGGCGACCAGATCGTGGTGCCCATGCCATACGCCGCGTACAACGGCGCATATTCCTGCTCGACCCGCTCGCGGTGAAGCAGGTTGTACTCCGGCTGCTCGACCACCGGTGCGTAAAGATGATTTTCGCGCGCGATGCGGTGTGCTTCGTGGATCGCTTCGGCCGGCCACTCGCTGGTGCCCCAGTACAACACCTTGCCCTGACGAATCAGCGTATCCATCGCCGCCACCGTCTCCTCGATCGGTGTATCCGGATCCGGCCGATGACAGAAATACAGATCCAGATAGTCGACGCGCAGACGCTGCAAAGCCTGCTGGCAGGCTTCGATCACATGCTTGCGCGACAGGCCGCGCTGGGTCGGCAGCGGATGTTCCGCCGAGCCAAAAAACACCTTGCTCGAAACGCAATAGCTGTCACGCGGAAAGCGCAGGTCGGCGAGCACGTCGCCCATCACCTGCTCGGCTACGCCTTTGTTGTAGACCTCCGCGTTGTCGAAAAAATTGACGCCACGGTCGTGGGCCAGTGCAAGCAAGTCGCGTGCCTGGGCTCGGCCCACCTGCTTGCCGAATGTGACCCAGGCGCCAAACGACAACGCGGACAATTGCAGACCAGTCTTGCCAAGGCGGCGATACAGCATGGGGATGCTCCTCTCAGGGGGAAGACGCGCAGCATGCCAACAGCGATGGCACCGCGTCCAATCGTTATCCGCATCTTCAAGGCTGCCGGCGCCTGCGCATCGGCGTAATCTGGTTCTCTTTGCCACCGCCGGAGTTCGCCATGTCGAAGATCCAGGGCTGGGCCGCCATCGCCCCTCATCAGCCGCTTGAGCAGAAAACGTTTGATGTTGGCGCCCTCGGCGCCGAAGAAGTGGAGGTAAGCGTCGAGTACTGCGGCGTCTGCCATTCGGATCTGTCGTTGATCAACAACGAATGGGGCATTTCCCAATACCCCTTCATCCCGGGACACGAAGTCATTGGGCGTGTGGTGGCACTGGGCGAACAAACCAAAGGGCTGGTCGTCGGCCAACGCGTCGGCGTCGGCTGGACCGCTGCAACCTGCATGCACTGCCAGCAGTGCCTGTCCGGCGATAACCATCTTTGTGCGTCTTTGGTCCCGACGACGGGAGGCCACCTCGGAGGTTTCGCCGACAAGGTGCGCGCTCACTGGGCGTGGACAGTTCCATTGCCGGAGGGGATCGACCGGGCCAGCGCCGGCCCGCTACTGTGCGGCGGCATCACCGTGCTCAAGCCGTTCCTTGCCTACAACATCCCACCGACCGCACGCGTCGGTGTGGTCGGTATCGGCGGCCTGGGCCACATGGCGATCAAGTTTGCCGCGGCGTGGGGCTGCGACATCACCGCATTCACCTCCACCGCCAGCAAAGCCGATGAAGCACGCGGCTTCGGCGCACACCACGTCGTCGCCAGCCGCGATCCCGATGCGATCAACGCGATCGCCGGATCGCTGGATCTGCTGCTGGTGACCGTCAATGCAAACATGGACTGGAATGCGCTACTCAACACGCTGGCGCCGAAAGGCCGTATGCACGTGGTCGGCGCGGTACTGGAACCGATCCCGGTGCCGGCATTCACGCTGATCCTGGGTCAGCGTGATGTGTCTGGTTCGCCCAGCGGCTCGCCCGTGGACATTGCAC
>JBAPPP010000607.1:0-14852 GCA_049280175.1 Rhodanobacter sp. | reverse complement strand
CGCTGCGCTCGCTGGCGTTGCTGGCTTGCGACCGCGTGCCGCCGCTGCAGCGTGCTTTGGCAAGGCGCGGCATGGGGTTTCGCGGTGAACCACCGCTGGCCGTACTGGAGCGCATACCGTGAATCTACCTGCACAGGAAGCCTCGGCGCGCCGCCGCGCGCCAGCACTGGACGTCGCTGTAGTGGGGGGCGGCATGGTCGGTGCTGCTGCCGCGCTGGCGCTGGCCCGTGCGGGATTCGCCACGGCCTTGCTGGAGGCGCGTGCGCCGAAGCCATGGAATCCGCACGATGCAGTGGATCTGCGCGTGGTCGGGCTGGCGCCATCGTCGCTAGCCTTGCTGGACGAGTTAGGCGTATGGCCGTCCATTCGCGATGCGCGTGCCGGTCCATATGCGCGCATGCATGTATGGGATGCCGAGAGCGGTGCCGCGATTGATTTCGATGCCACCAGTGAGGGGCGCGAGCTGCTCGGCTACATCGTCGAGAACAACCTGGTGCAATGGACGTTGTGGCAGGCGTTGGAAGCAGCCGGCGTGCGTCGGCTATGTCCGGCCGAGGTGCGCGCTTTCGATGCGAAGGAAGATCGCATCCAGCTCGAATTGGCCGACGGCGAAACGCTGGTGGCACGCTTGCTGGTGGCCGCCGATGGTGCCGCCTCACCGCTGCGGCAACTCGCCGGCATTGCCACCAGCGGTCGCGATTATGCGCAGCGTGCGGTGGTCGCACACGTCAGCACCGAGCGTCCGCACGATGGCACCGCATGGCAGCGCTTCATATCAACCGGACCGTTGGCGTTGTTGCCGCTGGCCGATGGTCGCAGCTCGGTGGTCTGGTCCTTGCCCGAAGCGGAGGCGCAGCGCGTGCTGGCGCTGGACGATCAGGCATTTCTCGCCGAGCTCGGCCTTGCCAGCGATTTTCGCCTGGGCCGTGTCACGGCCACGACGGAGCGCGCGGGGTTTCCATTGAAGCTGCAACTGGCCGAGTGCTATCAGGCCGAACGCTTCGTGCTGCTTGGCGATGCCGCGCACGCGGTGCATCCACTGGCTGGGCAAGGCGTCAACCTGGGCTTGCGCGACGTGACTGAGCTACGCGATACGCTGGTCGCCGCGCGCGACGCGGGCCGTGATATCGGCGCCGCGCATGTGCTGCGCCGCTACGCTCGGCGTCGACGCAGCGCCGATACACTCGATGCACTTGGCTTCGATGCGCTGGCGCGTATCTATGCGTGGCAGTCTCCGGCATGGGTCGCTGCGCGTGGCCTGGGCGTGCGCCTGCTTGACCGCCTCGCTCCGCTGAAGCGGCGCCTTGCGGAGCACGCCGCCGGACTCTGACTATTTCCTTCCCCTGCATGCAAATGGTCGGGGGGTAGAGCTTTTGACCTCGTCGCAAAGAGCACCCCAACCCTCCCCTGCGTGCAGGGGAGGGAGTCTACATACCTATCGGAGGATTGATCATGCGTTTCGCCCGACTTTGCTGTCTGTTGCTGCTTGCTGGTTCCTCGTTCGCCACGCAGGCGAAGATGGTGCACCGCCCGGTCGAATGGACGCAGGATGGAACCAGCTTCCATAGCGTGCTGGTCTACGACGATGCATCGAGCGCAAAGCGTCCCGGCCTGGTGATGGTGCCGAACTGGTATGGCGTGAACGACGCTGCCATACAGAAGGCCGAGATGATTGCCGGCAAGGACTACGTCATCCTGCTCACCGACATGTATGGCGCCAGCGTGCGCCCGCAGCAGGGCAATGCCGAGCAGGCGGGGGCTGCCGTGAAGCCGCTGTACGGCGATCGCGCGCTCATGCGCAAACGGATAAACGAAGCGCTGGCCCAGCTCAAGGCGCAGGCGTCGACGGCGCCGATCGACACCGGCAAGCTGGGCGCAATCGGCTTTTGCTTCGGTGGCTCGGCGGTGCTGGATCTCGCGCGCAGCGGCGCCGACGTCGCTGCCGTGGTGTCATTCCACGGCGGCCTGAGCACCGACGACCCGGCACTGGCGAAAAACATCAAGGCGCGCGTGCTGGCGATGAACGGCGCCGACGACAAGGGCACCATGCCGGACGCGGACAAGTTCATGGATGAGATGCGCGCCAGTCCGGCGGACTGGCAGTTCGTGGTGATCGGTCATGCCGTGCACTGCTTCACCGAGGTCGGCGAGAACTCGGCGGGATGCCGCTACGATGCGCGTGCAGCCGCACGCAGCTATCGGCTGATGCACGACTGGTTGCACGCCGCGTTCACCAATACGCCCTGACCGGGCAATCGCCAAGGTGAGCGAACGCTCACCTTGGCGATACATCACCGCCGGCTTCCGATTTCAACCAGTGCAGCCTTGCCTGGCAAGCATGCTCGCAACATCGTCACAAGGAGATCAGCAGACTGCCCGCCGGACGTGGGTGACCAGGTGCCGGCACCCTGTGCCATGGCAGTGATCGGCCGCGGGTCTTCTTCACCTGCAGGACAAGCATGAAAATCAAACGAGGCGCCGTGCGCGTGCAGGACCGGGCTGAGCTGCTGCGCGCCCTGCAGAATTCGAAGATGGCACGATCCGCCCATGCCTACGTGCGCGGCAATACCGTGCAGTTCTACGAATGGCTGGAGGCGAAGCACGGTTGGGCGATTCCGCAGGGGCCCGCCATATGGATCTGTGGCGACTGCCATGTCGGCAACCTGGGTCCGCTGGCTGACGACGAAGGCCGGGTGCAAGTACAGATTCGCGATCTGGATCAGACCGTGATCGGCAATCCCGCGCATGATCTGATCCGGCTGGCGCTCTCGCTGGCAACCGCCGCGCGGGGTTCGGACCTGCCCGGAATCACCACTGTGCGGATGATCGAAGCGCTGATGGCGGGTTATGAGTCGGCGTTTCCCGAAACCGACGAGCCGACGCCAAAAAAGCCGCAAGCCGTCACGCTGGTGATGAAGAAGGCGCTGGAACGAACCTGGAAGCACCTGGCGCGGGAGCGCATCGACGGCGTCGATCCGACCATTCCGCTGGGCAAGCGCTTCTGGCGACTGGACGACGGGGAGCGCAAGGCGATCGACGCATTGTTCAGCACGCCAGCCCTGAGTGAGCTGGTGACGCAGCTCAAGAGTCGCCCCGACGATGCACACATCAAGGTGGTCGATGCAGCCTACTGGCGCAAGGGCTGCAGTTCTCTGGGTCGATTGCGTTATGCGGTTCTGCTGGAAGTGAATGGCGATGCGGAGAAAGGTGGTGACCTGTGTCTGATCGACATCAAGGAAGCAACCCAGGCTGCCGCGCCGCATGCGCCGCGGATCGTCATGCCGCGTGACCACGCCAAGCGGGTGGTCGAGGGCGCGCGGCATCTTTCACCGGCGCTGGGCAATCGCATGCGGGCGGCGACTCTGCTGGACCGTCCGGTTTTCATCCGCGAGTTGTTGCCGCAGGATCTGAAGCTGGAGATCGAGCAGATGGGTCGCAGCGAGGCGCTGAAAGTTGCGCACTTCCTGGCCATGGTGATGGGACATGCGCATAGCCGACAGATGGATGGCGCCACGCGTCGCGCCTGGCGCAAGGAGTTGCAACGCAATCGTTCAAAGTCGCTGGATGCGCCGTCCTGGCTGTGGTCAAGCGTGCTGGATCTGATGGGCGAGCATGAGCGCGGCTACCTGGAGCACTGCCGCAAGTACGTGCTGCAAGGCGAGCATTGAACCGATCTCCGCGACCGCTCAGCTGCGGCTGCGGGTCGACGATCAGTACGCGCGATTGACCGCGTACGATGCGAGTGTGAGCAGCGCCTCGCGATAGTCCGAGTCGGGCAGGTTGTCCAGGGCGGCACGCGCAGCATCGGCATGCGCCACGGCACGTCGGTGCGTGCGTTCGAGCGCCCCGGAATCGCGGATCGCCGCGATGATGTGATCGAGCGAATCGAGCCCGCCGTGTTCGATCGCGTGGCGCAATGACTGCGCCTGCTCCGGCTTCGATTTCTCCAGCGCATAGATCAGCGGCAAGGTCGGCTTACCCTCGGCCAGATCGTCACCGATGTTCTTGCCCAGCGTGCCGGCATCGCTGACGTAGTCGAGCAGATCGTCGGCAATCTGGAACGCGTAGCCGAGCTGCATGCCGTATTCGCGCAGCGCCTTCACCTGCAATTCCGGCAGGCCGCCGAGCAGGCCGCCGAGTTCGGTGGCGGCAGCGAACAGCACCGCGGTCTTGCGCTCGATCACCGCGAGATAGGCCGTTTCGCTGACGTCGGCGTTGCCGATGTTGAGCAACTGCAGCACTTCGCCCTCGGCGATCGTGTTGGTGGTGTCGGCGAGGATGCGCATGATGCGCATGTCATCGAGTTCCACCATCAGCTGGAACGAGCGCGAATACAGGAAATCGCCAACCAGCACGCTGGCGGCATTGCCCCACAGCGCGTTGGCGGTCTTGCGGCCTCGGCGCAGGTCGGACTCGTCCACCACGTCATCGTGCAGCAGGGTGGAGGTGTGGATGAATTCGATCACCGCGGCCAGCTTGATGTGCTGTTCACCCCTGTAGCCGGCCGCTCCGGCAGCCAGCGTATGCAGCATCGGGCGCAACCGCTTGCCGCCGCTGGCAATAATGTGATCGGCGATCTGGTTGATCAGCACTACGTCGGAGGACAGCCGCTGGCGGATCAGGGCGTCGACGCGCTGCATGTCGGCAGCGGCGAGGTCGCGCACTTGGGCGAAGTCGGCGGGGCGGCGGGCGTCGGCTGGCATCGAGTTCATGGACACTTCAAGGCGGCGGTGAATCGGTGGGATTATAGGGCCGTGCGACGGATTGCGCCGCCACTCTTCATTACAAGCTCCGCTGCGGCCGCCGTGGCGGGCTGCGGGAATTTGCAATAGAGCACGGCCGGCCCAATGATGGGCATCTGCGGCTTCGTGGAACCGTACATCGAGTACCGATCCGATGGCACATGAAATCATCGCGCTGATCGCCCAATACGGCCTGTTGCTGGTCTTTTTCAACGTGCTCGTGGAGCAGGCCGGCGTGCCGTTGCCGGCTGTGCCGACCCTGGTGGTGGCCGGTGCATTGGCGGCGAGCGGACATTTGGCCGTCGTCAATGTATTACTCGCGGCGCTCGCCGCTTGCCTGATCAGCGACCTCTTGTGGTACTGGGCTGGCCGGCATTACGGAGCGGGCGTGATGCGCACGCTCTGCCGTATCTCGCTGTCACCTGATTCGTGCGTGCGGACATCCGAGCTGCGCTTTCAGCGTTGGCGTGGGCAAGTATTGCTGATCGCGAAATTCGTGCCGGGGTTGTCGACCGTCGCGCCGCCGCTGGTCGGTGCGATGGGCTTGCGGCTGCCTGTATTCGTGCTGTTCGATGGGCTGGGTTCACTGCTCTGGCTGGGTATCGCGGTCGGTCTGGGTTACGTTTTCGCCGCGCAGATCGATGACTTGCTGGCCGCTTTGGCCAGTGCAGGCACGTTCGCGTTCGAACTGCTGCTCGGCCTGCTTGCGCTCTACATCCTGGGCAAATGGTGGCAGCGCCGCCGCCTGCTGCTTACGTTGCGGATGGCCCGCATCACGGTGGAGGAGCTGAGCGAGGCGGTCGCCAGCGGACAGGCGCCGGTGGTGGTGGACGTGCGTTCGGAGGCAGCGCGCCAGCTCGATACGCGGGTGATCCCCAGTGCGTTGCTGCTGGATTCGGGCAGCATCGACCGGACCGTCAATGACATTCCGTTCGAGCAGGAACTGGTGATCTACTGCAACTGCCCGAACGAGGTATCCGCCGCCAAGGTGGCGAAAATCCTGATGGATCAGGGCTATCGGCGTGTGCGCCCGCTGCTCGGCGGGCTTGATGCGTGGGATGCGGCTGGTTATGAGATCCGGCGGTTGCCATCGGCGTCCGCCGGTTCCGTCGATGAGACGCTGCGGGCGGCCATCTGAGCGCGGCGGGGTCATGCCTTTCGCTTGGGTCCCCTGGCTGCCGGTAACACCATCGGGGCATTGTAGTGTCGGGAGCGGCAAGCCTCATGGGGCTCCTGCGGCTGCCGGTTTCGGGTGCCTGGCCCAGGGAAACACGGCTTAAACGCAAATCTTTACGCGTTCTTTACGGGGCGGCGGCAATTCGCTACCCCGTTGTTATGCGCGAATTCCTACGATGCGCGTCATTGCTGCGCCCTATCGTTTGAGGAGTCCATCCCATGGATGCCATCTACCTGCTTCTGCTGATCGTGCTGTCTGCCGCCATGATCGGTTTCCTGCTGCTCTGCGACCGCCTGGGCCAGCGCAAGTAACGCGCGTGGGCGCCTTCGCGCCTGTCGTGGACCCCGCGTCCCTCATGGAACTCTTTTCGTGAACATCATCTATGTGTTGGCCACCGTGATCGCGGTGGTGCTGGCCGGCTATCTGTGCGTGGCCCTGCTCAAGCCGGAGTGGTTTGAATGAACGCCAATGACTGGATTCAAATAGCCCTTAGTGTGGGCGTCCTGTTGCTGCTGGTGAAACCGCTGGGTAGCTACATGGCCCTGGTATTTGCCGATACGCCAAACAAAGTCCTCCGTTTCGGCCACGGCACTGAGAAACTGCTCTATCGCCTGTGCGGCATTGACAGCCGTGAAGACATGGGCTGGCGTCGCTACGCGATTGCCATGCTCGCGTTCAACCTGATCGGCCTGCTGGTGGTCTACTTGCTGCAGCGTCTGCAGCCGTGGCTGCCGCTCAACCCACAGCATTTTCCGACGATCACGCCAGACTCGGCGTTGAACACGGCGATCAGCTTTGCCAGCAACACCAACTGGCAGGGTTACGGCGGTGAGTCGACGATGAGCTACCTGACCCAGATGCTTGGATTGGCAGTGCAGAACTTTGTGTCCGCTGCGACCGGCATGGCGATCCTGCTGGCGGTGATTCGCGGCTTCACTCGCCGCAGTGCGAAGACGGTCGGCAATTTCTGGGTCGATATGACCCGCAGCACGCTGTATGTGCTGGTCCCGCTGTCGCTGGTGCTGTCTCTGTTGCTGGTATCGCAAGGTGTCGTGCAGAACTTCAAGAGCTACGTCGACGTACCTGTGGTGCAGACCACCACGATGACCGAAGCCGTCAAGGACGCCGCGGGCAATCCCGTGCTCGATGCCGCTGGAAAACCGGTTACCAAGGATAGCCCGGTCACGACGCAGACCTTGCCGATGGGCCCGGCCGCTTCGCAGATTGCGATCAAGCAATTGGGCACCAACGGTGGTGGTTTCTTCGGCGCCAACTCGGCACATCCGTACGAGAACCCGACGCCGCTGAGCAACTTCCTGGAGCTGCTGTCAATCTTGCTGATCCCCGCCGCGCTTTGCTACACGTTTGGTTCGATGATCGGCGATCGTCGGCAAGGCTGGGCCTTGCTGCTGGTGATGACACTGATCATGGTGCCGCTGTTGATTGCCTGCACGAGTGCGGAGCAGGCCGGTAACCCTGCGCTGTCCGGACTTTCCGTCGACCAGCACGCTACCGCGTTGCAGGCTGGCGGCAACATGGAGGGCAAGGAAACCCGCTTCGGTATCGTCAACTCCACACTGTGGGCGACCTACACCACGGCGGCGTCGAACGGCTCGGTCAATGCTCAGCACGACTCGTTCACTCCGTTGGGCGGCATGATCCCGATGTGGCTGATGCAGCTGGGCGAAGTGATCTTCGGCGGTGTCGGCTGCGGTCTCTACGGCATGCTTGCGTTCGCGGTGGTCGCGGTGTTCATCGCCGGACTGATGGTGGGGCGTACGCCGGAATACCTCGGCAAGAAGATCGAAGCGCACGAGATGAAGATGGCCAGCCTGGCCGTGTTGATCCCCTGCATGCTGGTGGTGGTAGGCACGGCCATTGCGGTGATGATGCCGGGCGGCGTAGCTGGTGTGGCCAACCCCGGTCCGCACGGTTTCAGCGAAATCCTGTATGCGTTGAGTTCGGCATCGAACAACAACGGTAGCGCGTTCGGCGGTCTGTCAGTCAATACACCGTTCTGGAATGTGTTGCTCGGCATCTGCATGTTCGTCTCTCGCTATGCCCTGGGCATCGCCATGCTGGCGATGGCCGGATCGCTTGCCGCGAAAAAGCATGTGCCGGTATCGGCCGGCACGCTGCCGACGCATACCCCTCTGTTCGTGGTGCTGTTGGCCTGCGTGGTGGTCGTGGTGGGTGCATTGACCTTCCTGCCCGCGCTGGCGCTTGGCCCCATCGTCGAATCCCTGATGTCTGCTGCAGGACACTGATCCATGAATTCCTTACGTAATGTGGAGCGAGCTGATGTGGCGCGTTCCCAGGTGGACCGCCCCCAAGTGGCCGCCCGTGCCGGTGCGGTTAGCAGCTTCGGCCGCGAACTGATCCTCAAGGCGATTGCCGATTCCTTCCGTAAATTGTCGCCGCGGACGCAGTTCCGCAACCCGGTGATGTTTGTGGTGTTCGTGTGCAGTGTGCTGACCTCGCTGTTGTGGGTGCAGGCGTTGACCGGCCATGGCGAAGCGCCCACGGGCTTCATCTTCTGGGTGAGCGTGTGGCTGTGGTTTACCTTGTTGTTTGCGAACTTCGCCGAAGCACTGGCGGAGGGTCGCGGCAAGGCTCAGGCCGCTTCCTTGCGCAGCTCGCGCAAGGACGTGGTGGCCAAGAAACTTGCCGGTCCCTACCGCGACGCTGCCATCACGTTCACACCGTCGAACGAATTGCGTACCGGCAACTTCGTGCTGGTCGAGGCGAATGAGCCGCTGCCCGGCGACGGCGAAGTGGTGCTGGGTGCGGCCAGCGTGGACGAGAGCGCGATCACCGGCGAATCCGCACCGGTTATTCGTGAATCCGGTGGTGATCGCAGCGCGGTCACCGGCGGCACCCGCGTGCTGTCGGACTGGCTGGTGGTGCGCATCACCAGCAATCCCGGCGAAAGCTTTCTCGATCGCATGATTGCGATGGTCGAGGGTGCCTCGCGGCGCAAGACGCCGAACGAGATCGCGCTGACCATCCTGCTGGCCAAGTTCACCCTGATCTTCCTGCTGGCTTGCGCTACCTTGCTGCCGTACTCGATCTACAGCGTGCAGGCCGCCGGCAGCGGGCATCCGATCACGCTGACCGTGCTGATCGCGCTGCTGGTCTGCCTGATCCCCACCACGATCGGTGCGCTGCTTTCCGCGATCGGCATTGCCGGCATGGATCGGATGATTCGCGCCAATGTGATTGCCACCTCGGGCCGTGCGGTTGAGGCGGCGGGCGACATCGACGTTCTGCTGCTGGACAAGACGGGCACGATCACGCTGGGCAACCGCCAGGCGGTGGCCTTCCTGCCGGCACCGGGTGTGGAAGAGAGCGCCCTCGCCGACGCGGCGCAGTTGGCATCGCTGGCCGATGAAACGCCTGAGGGTCGCAGCATCGTGGTGCTGGCGAAGGAGAAGTTCGGCATCCGCGAACGCGAGCTGGAAGCGACTGCTGCGCAGTTCGTGCCGTTCACCGCGCAGACCCGTATGAGTGGTGTCGATATGACCGGTCGCAGCATCCGTAAGGGTGCGCTGGACGCGGTCGAGAAACACCTCGATGCCGTCGGCAGCCACCTGCCGCCACTGGTCAAGCGCATGGCCGAAGAGATCGCCCGTCGCGGCGCCACTCCCCTGATCGTGACCGAGGGTACGGTGGCGCTCGGCGTGATCGAGCTGAAAGACATCGTCAAGGGCGGCATTCGCGAACGTTTCGCCGAGATGCGCCGAATGGGCATCAAGACGATGATGATCACCGGCGACAATCCGCTCACCGCGGCGGCGATCGCGGCCGAGGCCGGTGTAGACGATTTCCTCGCCGAAGCTACGCCGGAGGCCAAGCTCAAGCTGATCCGCGACATCCAGGCCGAAGGCCGGCTGGTGGCGATGTGCGGCGACGGCACCAACGACGCGCCAGCGCTGGCCCAGGCGGACGTGGCGGTGGCGATGAACACCGGCACCCAGGCGGCGAAGGAAGCCGGCAACATGGTCGACCTGGATTCCAATCCGACCAAGTTGATCGAAGTGGTCGAGATCGGCAAGCAGATGCTGATCACCCGCGGCTCGCTCACCACGTTCTCGATTGCCAACGACATCGCCAAGTATTTCGCGATCATTCCGGCGGCGTTTGCGACCACGTACCCGGCGCTCAACGCGCTCAACGTGATGCATCTGGCCACGCCGCAGAGCGCGATCCTGTCGGCGGTGATCTTCAATGCACTGATCATCATTTGCCTGATCCCGCTGGCGCTCAAGGGCGTGGCTTATCGCGCTCTCGGCGCCGGTGCGCTGCTGCGCCGCAACCTGCTGGTCTACGGACTCGGTGGCGTCGTGGTGCCATTCCTCGGCATCAAGCTGATCGACATGTTGCTGGTCCTTTGCGGACTGGCCTGATTACCCCTCAACGTCATCCCGACGAACCCCGAAGAAGGGGCAAGGGTCGGGATCCAGTCAAGAAAGCGCGTCACCTCAATTGGAGTCACTGCCTTGCAAACGCTCAAGCTTTCAGTATCGATGCCCGACGAAACCCACCCGGATATGGAGCTGCGGCTCTCGGCAAACGATTCGTCGTGCGATGTGGTCATCGCGCTGCCGATGCATTCGCGCAGCGAGGCCAGCGCCGGGACGACGCCCGTCGTCACGGTCCATGGCGCGGCATCGAGCACCGATACTGATTCTTTGCGTGGCACGAATACCAATACTGATGCTTCGCGTGATACCAGCGCCGAAGACGATTACGTGCTTGGCGGATACGCCGGAATTTGACCGCCGCTTCACGCGGTTTCCATCAACCACATCAATCAAAAAGAAAGTCCGGCAGATGCCGGAGTGAAAGGAAAACACCATGCAGTACAAGAACACACTAGCAGCCGCTGTTTTGATGGCGATGATTCCGGCCGGGTACGCAATGGCAGCGACCACCGGCCTTGAAAGCACGGGTACGTCGGCATCGCCGCAGTCGGCGATGGCCACGCCAGCGTCGACGCCGGCACCGCTGGCGAGCAGTCATTGCGATCCCTACAAGAATTTCGATTGCCTGAATGACTACCTGGGAACGAGTTTCTGGGGACGCCTGACGAACTATTACAAGCTCGAGTGGGGCCAGACAGGGGCTCCTGCGGATCCGAAGGCACCTGCAGCGAGGCGCGCAGATTGGGCGCCGGCCGCACAGACAACTTCCCCCATGCCGTTTACCGAGTGGCCCTACGGCGGAACCACATCACTCGGTGTGACGCGCCCGAATTCGGTCGACAGTCCGTTGATGACTGCATTGGGCGACACAGCTTTCGGCAATTGGCTCACTCGGAACAATTTTCAGCTCTATGGCTGGGTCAATGGTGGCGGCAACCTGAGCACGAGTAAGACGAAGCCCGGTGGCAATGCGCCAGCGGCGTATGCGTACACGCCTAATACATTCGAATTTGACCAGTTCGTGCTGTATCTGGACCGTTTCCCCGACACGGTGCAGACCGACCACATCGATTGGGGTATGCGCCTTTCGGTGTTGTATGGCGAAAACTACCGTTACACCACGTCGTATGGATTCGCCAGCTACCAATTGCTGAACGAAAACAAGGTCAATGGCTACGACTTCCCGATGCTCTATGGCGAAGTCTACATTCCCTTCGTCGCCGACGGTCTGATGCTCCGTTTCGGACGCTTCATTTCCATACCGGACATCGAAGCGCAGCTCGCACCAAACAACTACATGTACACGCATTCGATGACTTATTCGTTCGATAACTATACGAACACTGGTCTGGAAGGTACCTTGGCTCTCAACAAGAACTGGACCGTGCTACTCGGCGTGACGGACGGTACCGAGGCCTTTCCGACGCACTTGAATCAGCGGGAGGACAACCCGTATCCGAACGTCCCAGGCACAGGCCCCGGCCAGGTTGGATACAACCCGCTCTATCCAAACGCGAACTTCAAGACGGATCCGGGTTCCATGCCGTCGGTGTCGGCATGCGTTCGCTATCTCAGCGACGATGGCAAGACCGCCATCATGCCGTGCGCGGATGCAATCAACTCGGGAAGATACGGTTACAACAATCTGCAGTGGTATGGCTTCACGTTCTACCACACGTTCGATGAGCATTGGCATGTCTCTTACGAGGCGTATGACCTTTTTGAGAACCGCGTTCCCAACTCACTCAACAGCGATGTGCAAACCATCTATGCCAACGGAGGAGCGCCGTTCTCGTCACGATTCATCCAGTTCAACGCCCCCGATCTGGCCATCTGCCGCAACGCTACGGATTTGACGTGCCGAGCCAGCACGCTGGCCAGTGTTGCGTATCTCAACTACAGCCCAGATCCGATGAACAACTTTTCGTTCCGGCCTGAGTACTTCTGGGACAAGAATGGTCAACGTACGGGCGTGGCAACTCGCTATGTGAACTTCGCGTTTGGTTGGCAACACTGGTTCTCGCCGCAGCTCGAAGTGCGACCGGAAATCGCTACGTACCATTCTCTGAACGGGGATGCGTTCAACGGAAATTCGAACGCGGGCATTCTTCCGAACAAGTCCCGCGAGACGATTCTGTCGGGCGACATCATCTTTCATTTTTAAGCAGGTTCCGTTGGCAAGACAGTGCTGTTGATCCGTTAGCTATTTTGATTTCCCAACTGGTGGTGCTGCCATGAGCAGGTTGATACGTAATTCTCTAATGATGTTGCTGCTGATGACGCTAATCACCGGCGTTGCCTACCCGCTGCTGGTCACCGGACTGGCGCAGCTGGTCTTTCCGGGGCAGTCCAATGGCAGCCTGATCGTTCGCGATGGCAAGCCGATCGGCTCCACCCTGATCGGCCAGTCGTTCACCGAGCCGAAGTACTTCTGGGGTCGGCCATCGGCGACTTCGCCGCAGGCCAACAACGGTACCAGCTCCGGCGGTTCCAACATCGGCCCGACCAACCCGGCGCTGACGGACGCGGTGAAGCAGCGTATTGCTGCGCTGCAGGCAGCCGATCCCGGCAATCGTGCGCCGGTGCCGGTGGACCTGGTTACGTCGTCGGGCAGCGGGCTTGATCCGGAAATCAGCCCGGCGGCGGCGCAGTACCAGCTTACCCGTGTGGCGAAGGCGCGCGGCCTCAGCGATGCACAGCTGAGCTTGCTGATCGCCCAGGCCACCTCGGGGCGTCAGCTTGGCTTGCTCGGTGAGCCACGGGTCAACGTGCTGCAGCTCAACCTTGCGCTGGATGCCCTGCCTGCGCACTAGACTTTGGCGGTAAGGTGCCGAACCATCAATCTGCGACCCCCATCGGCGACTCCGCATGAGTGAACCCTCCCGAGAAGCGCGTGCCGATGCTTTGCTGAGCACGGAGCGTGACGAGCGTAACCATCGCTTGAAGGTCTTTCTCGGCGCCGCTCCCGGCGTCGGCAAGACCTACGCGATGTTGTCGGCGGCGCGCGAGTTGAAGCGTCAGGGCGTGGATGTGGTGGTGGGGTTGGTCGAAACCCACGGCCGCTCGGAGACCGCGGCACTGCTGGACGGACTGGAACAACTGCCGCGGCGCTCGGTGAGCTACCGCGGCCGTGACTTCAGCGAATTCGATCTGGATGCGGCGCTGGTGCGCAAACCGGCCATGCTGCTGGTCGACGAGCTGGCCCATCGCAACCTGCCAGGCGGTCGCCACGAGCGACGCTGGCAGGACATCGCCGAGCTGCTCGATGCCGGCATCGAGGTGTATACCGCGCTGAACGTGCAGCATCTGGAGAGCCTCAACGACCAGGTGCGACGGATCACCGGCGTCACCGTGCGCGAGACGGTGCCCGACGCCTTCCTCGACCGCGCGCGCGACATCGTGCTGATCGACCTGCCGCCACGCGAGCTGATCGCGCGGCTCAAGCAAGGCAAGGTTTACGTGCCGGAAACCGCGGCGGCGGCGCTGGACGCGTTCTTCTCGCCGACCAACCTGGCCGCACTGCGTGAGCTGGCGGTGGACACCATCGCTGGCCATGTCGACAGCGACCTGCGCGAGCACATGCTGGCGCGTGGCGTTGCGATGCCGGTACGTCGGCGCGTACTGGCCGCGATCGACGGCCAGGCACAAAGTGAATACCTGGTGCGTGTGGCCCGGCGCATCGCCGAACGCCGCGGCGCGCCGTGGAGTGTTGCGTTCGTCGATACCGGCTCAGCCCTCGACAAAGGTCGTCGCGAACGACTGGAGGGCGCCATGCGGCTGGCGCGGCGGCTTGGCGGCGACACCGTGGTGCTGCGCGGCCACGCTATTGCCGATGAGTTGATTGCGCATGCCGATCGCGAAGGGGTCGGCCAGATCATCCTCGGCCGTACCCGTGAACGGGTGGTGGCGCGCATGCTGGGTCGTTCGCTGACCCAGCTGCTGCTGCGTCGCGGCGCGCACCTCGAGCTGACCATCATCGCCACGCCCACCGAACGCGCGCAGGCGCGGCGCAAGTTGCGCCTGGTGGGCATGCCGGGTGGGGTGGGGCGCCGTGGGGAGTACATCTATGCCACCCTCGCCACGCTGGTCGCGTTCGGCTTGTCGTTCATCGCCGATCGCTACCTGTCGGTGGCGAACCTGTCGCTGATCTTCCTCACCGCGGTGCTTGTTGTGGCGGTACGAACGCGCATGGCGGTGGCCGTCTATACGGCCATCTTGTGCTTCCTTGGCTACAACTTCTTCTTTGCGCCACCACGCTACACGCTGGAGATCGCGAACTTCGACGACGTACTGGCGGTCAGCCTGTTCCTGATCGCTGCGCTGGTCTGCAGCCGGCTGGCGACCCGGCTGGCCAGCCAGGTGGAATCGCTGCGTGCGGCCCATGTGTATACCCGCGCCTTGCTTGCGCTGGGCCAGCGGCTGGCCACGAGCACCGACGCTGACGGTATCCGCAAGGTGGGGGCCGATGCACTGGCGCAGGCCTTGCGCTGCGAGGTGGCGATCCTGGCC
>JBAPPP010000606.1:0-6966 GCA_049280175.1 Rhodanobacter sp. | reverse complement strand
GCTCACCCCAACCTACGCGGTCATCCCGCTTATGCGCAGCGATCGATCAGCCACTGTGCCAGCAGCGAAACAGGGCGGCCGGTGGCCAGGCCCTTGCGGCCTTCATCCCATGCGGTGCCGGCGATGTCCAGGTGGGCCCAGCGCTGACCTTCAGTGAAGCGCGACAGGAAGCAGGCTGCGGTGATCGCGCCGGCGCTCTTGCCACCGATGTTGGCGACATCGGCGAAGCCGGAATCGAGCTGAACCTGATAGTCGTCCCACAACGGCAGGCGCCACGCGCGGTCGAGCGTTTCGTCGCCCGCGGCGAGCAACTCGGCAGCGAGGTCGTCATGCTTGCTCATCAAGCCAGTGGCATGCTTGCCCAGCGCGATCACGCAGGCACCGGTGAGCGTGGCAGCATCGATGATGGTGTGCGGCTGGAACGTCTGTGCGGTGTAGGTCAGCGCGTCGCACAGGATCAGGCGACCCTCGGCGTCGGTATTGAGCACTTCGATGGTCAGGCCGGACAGACTCGTCACCACGTCGCTGGGGCGGTAGCTGTCGCCGTCCGGCATGTTCTCCACGGACGGCACCACGCAGACCAGGTTGAGCTTGAGCTTCATCTTGACTGCAGCGATGAAGCCGCCGATCACGCCGGCCGCACCACCCATGTCGAACTTCATTTCTTCCATGCCCGCGCCGGGCTTCAGGCTGATGCCGCCGGAATCGAACGTGACGCCCTTGCCGACGAATGCGTACGGCTTGTCGCCGTCGTTGCCGCCCTTGTATTCGAGTACCACCAGCTTCGGCTTGTTGACCGAGCCGCGGGCGACTGCCAGCAGCGAACCGAAGCCGAGCTTTTCCATTTCGACATGATCGAGCACGGTGCAGCTGACTTTTTCGTCCTGCCCGTCGGCAAACGCCTTGGCCTGGTCGGCAATGTAGGCGGGGTTGCAGATATTCGGCGGCAGGTTGGCCAGCTCGCGTGCGAAACGCACGCCCTCGGCAATCGCGACGGCCTGATCCAGGCGGGCCTGCGAGTTGCTCTCGCCGGCGAAGGCGAGGGTTGCCAACTCCGGCTGTGCGCTTTTGTCGCGTGGCTTGAAGGTGGCCGTGTAGCGGTAACTGGCGTGATCGGCGGCCAGCACGGCCGTGCGAACGCGCCATGCGGCGTCGCGACCCGGCACGTCGATTTCGGAGAGATAGGACACCGCGCTGTCGATCGGCAGGCGGCCGAGTGCACGGACCGCCTCGATGTTGACCTTCTGGTAGCGCGCGGCATCGAATGATTTCTGGGTGCCCAGTCCGACCACCAGCACGCGCCGTGCCGTAACGCCGTGCGGGGCGAACAGCACGGTGCTGGAACCGGCTTTGCCGCTGATGTCGCCGCTTTCCACCTGGCGCTTGATCGCGCCGTCAGCAGCGCTGTCCACGCGGGCGGCGGCACTGGTGAAGACGCCACCTTCGTAAATGCCGACCACCACGCAGGCATTGTCGATCGTTTCGGGAGCGGCGGAGGCTAGGCTGAACTGAAGCGTCATCGATGGTCGTCCTACGGGAAGCCGGCGTGCGCCGGACAGGCTAGAATCGGGGTTTGCCGGCCGGTTGCGGCACGACACTGGGCTTTTCATCTTATCGCATGCTGAGCATTCTCGACCGCTATTTCCTGCGTGAACTGGCCCAGACCGTGATAGCCACCGCCATTGTGCTGGTGGCGATCATGGCGGGTTCGCAGTTCGCGACCGTGCTCAAACAGGTTGCCAACGGCAGCTTTCCGGCCAGCGTGATGTTCCAGGTGCTGGGCCTGACCATGCTCAATGGCTTGAGCGTGGTACTGCCGCTGTCGGCGTTTCTTGGCGTGCTCAACGGGCTTGGCCGGATGTACCGCGAAAGCGAGATGCATGTGCTGGCCTCCTCCGGCATGGGGGCGCGCGGCCTGATGCGCCCCATGACGCTGCTGGCGGTGGGAGTCGCGGTGCTGGTGGGCATTGTGTCGATGTGGGTGGGTCCGTGGGCTTCGCGAACTTCAGACAGCCTGGTCGCTGCGGCGAATCGCTCGGTGATCGCTGCCGGGCTCGACGCTGGCCGGTTTACGTCGCTGCCGGGCAAGGGCGGCATCATTCTGGTGGATACCCTGAGCCGTGACGGTAGCCTGCTCGGCAAGACCTTCCTGTCCACCGAACGCATCGGCAAGGACGGTACCCATCATCTCAAGGTGGTCACCGGCAAGCACGGCCAGCTCTATCAGGAGAGCGATGGCAACAGCCGCTTTCTCGCATTGAACGACGGTTGGCAATACGACATCCCGCTGGGCGCCGACAACTGGCGAAAGATGAAGTACGAGCAAAACGACAGCTCGCTGTCGGACGTGCAGTCCGACAACAGTGACGAGGATCCGGCGGCAAGCATGACCACGCTCGCCCTGCTGCGGGTGGACACCCCTGATGCCCGGGCGGAGTTGGCGTGGCGCGTGATTGCGCCGGCGATGACCCTGGCGCTGCTGATGCTGGCGTTGCCGTTGTCGCGGCAGAGTCCGCGCGAGCCGCGTTATGGACGCCTGTTGCTGGCCGTGCTTAGTTTTTATCTCTACTTCCTGCTGCTGGAGCTGTGCCGCAGCCAGATCGTCAAGGGCCGCTGGCATCACGCCACGCCGATGTGGATCGTGACGCTGCTGGTGTTTGCGCTGGCTGCCTGGATGTTCCGCCGCCAGTACATGCCGCGCAAAGTGCGCCAGGCCGGTGCCCGATGATGTGGCGTTTCAAGCGGGTCGACTGGCTGATCGGCACCACGGTACTTGGCTCGCTGCTGATGGTATGGCTGGTGCTCACCGGACTGGATGCGGTGTACCAGTTCATGCATCAGCTCGGCGACGTCGGCAAGAACGGCTATACGGTACTCAATGCCGTGGTCTACGTGCTGGTGACGTTTCCGCGTCGGCTTTACGAGATGTTCGGCAATGCCGCGCTGATCGGCGGTTTGCTTGCCTTGGGTGGTCTTGCGGCGAATGGCGAGTTGACCGCGTTGCGTGCCGCCGGCATGTCCAAGCTGCGTATCGCGGTGTCGGCATCCGGCGTGGTCGCGATGCTGATCGTCTGCGTGGTGATTCTTGGCGAAACGGCCGGGCCATGGGGTGACCAGCAGGCGCAGGCGATGGAATTGCGGCTGAAGTCCGGCAACATCGGCGCGAACACCAACAGTGGCCTGTGGGCGCGCGATGGCGACCGCATCATCAACGCGAAGGGCAGCCTGCTGAAGCATGGCGCCCTGCACGACGAAGTACAGCTGGTCGACGTGCGCGTGCTCACGTTCACCCCCGACGGACAGGTCACGCGCTTTGACCGGGCCCAGACCGCCGTGCACAACGGTCGTGAATGGATCCTGCAGAACGTGCGCAGCACCACGCTGGACGACGCCGGCACGCACAGCTCCACGGCAGCCAGCGAGCACTGGGATTCACGGCTCAATCCGCAGGTGCTGGAACAGTCGCTGATCCAGCCGCAATACCTGCCGATCCGTGACCTGCGCCGGAATATTCAATACCTCGAAAGCAATGGCGAGAAAGCCGGTGTCTACGCGATCGCGTTGTGGGGGCGCGTGCTGTACCCACTCAACGTGCTGGTGCTGGTGTTTTGCGCTATGCCGTTCGCGTTTGGCACGTTGCGTTCGGGTGGTCTGGGCAAGCGCATGTTCATCGGCATGCTGCTGGCGATCGGCTGGTACTTCCTGCAGAAGGCGATGGTCAGTTTCGGCACGGTCTACGGTATCCCGCCGATGCTCGCCAACCTGCTGCCAGCGGTGCTGCTGGCGCTCGCCGCGTGGCTGTATTTCAGGAAGCATGGCTAGCGTCGTCAGAGCGTGCGACCCGGCGATCGGCTTTGTGCGATCGCCACCTGTGCGTTCGCGCAAGTAGACGATCTTCACTTGCCCGACCGGTGACGAACGGGCACTCTCGACGCCCCCACCTCGACGAGAAGCGGCTGTGAACCTGATTGATCTGCGCAGTGACACGGTGACGCGGCCGACGCCAGCCATGCGTGAGGCGATGGTGGCGGCGGAAGTCGGTGACGATGTGTATGGCGAGGACCCGACGGTCAATGCCCTGCAGCAGCGCATCGCCGATGACCTGGGCATGCAGGCGGCGCTGTTTGTGCCGACCGGTACGCAGTCCAACCTGTTGGCGCTGATGGCGCACTGTGAGCGTGGCGACGAATACCTGGTCGGCGCCGACGCGCATACCTATAAGTTCGAGGGCGGTGGCGCCGCGGTGCTGGGTTCGATCCAGCCGCAGCCGATACCGCATGACGCCGACGGTACGCTGCCGCTGGACAAGCTGGCCGCGGCGATCAAGCCGATCGATCCGCATTTCGCCCGCACCCGTGTGCTCGCGCTGGAAAATACCTGGCACGGCCGGGTGCTGCCGCTGGAGTATCTGCGCGCGGCGCATGCGTTTGCCCGCGAGCGCGGCCTGGGCATCCATCTGGATGGCGCACGTCTGTTCAATGCGGCGGTTGCCAGCAACGTGCCGGCGCGCGAAATCGCGCAGCATTTCGACAGCGTGTCGGTGTGCCTGTCGAAAGGATTGGGCGCGCCGATCGGTTCGCTGCTGGTCGGTTCCACCGTGTTGATCGACAAGGCGCGACGCTGGCGCAAAGTGGCCGGAGGCGGTTGGCGTCAGGCCGGCATCCTCGCGGCAGCCGGTCAGTACGCGCTGGATCATCACGTGGCACGGCTGGCTGAAGATCATCAGCGTGCGGCGTACCTGGCCGGCCGTCTGCGCGAAATTGCCGGCATCGACCTGCTTGGGCAATACACCAACATGGTCTTCATCGACGTGCCCGCCGACAGGTTGCGCGATCTGGACGTCCATCTGCGTGCTGCCGGCATCCGCATCAGCATCGGCTATCTGCCCACGCTGCGACTGGTAACGCATCTGGATATCGACGACGCGGGTATCGCCCGCGTCGTCGAAGCCTTCAGCGCGTTTTTCGCGCGCGGCTGATCGCCGATACGTTGGTCGATACGGCGGATGCCGTTGGCTGCGCAGTATCGAACTTGCGGATGAAGTCACGCACCTGCGGGTAGACGGTTTCGCGCCAGCGGCGACCGCTGAAGATGCCGTAATGGCCGGCACCTTCGATCACCTTGTGCACGCTGTGTGCGGCCGGGATGCCGCTGCACAGGCCATGCGCCGCTTCGGTCTGGCCGATGCCGGAGATATCGTCCAGCTCACCTTCGATGGTGAGCAGTGCGCTGTGCTTGATCGCGCCTGGATCCACCCGTTCGCCAGCCACGTCCCACAATCCGCGTGGCAACAGGAACTGCTGGAACACCGTGCTGATGGTGTCGAGGTAGTACTCGGCCGGCATGTCGAGCACGGCGTTATATTCATCGTAGAACTTGCGATGCGACTGCGCGTCGTCCAGATCGCCACGCAGCAGATCCTGGTAGAAATCCCAATGCGAATTGAGGTGGCGACCGGGGTTCATCGCGATGAATCCGGCGTGCTGCAGGAAGCCCGGATAGACCTCGCGACCGCGACCGGGGTAGTTTGCCGGCACGGTGTGGATCACGTTGCCCTGGAACCAGGAGAGCGGCTGCTTGGTGGCCAGGTTGTTGACACTGGTGGGGCTGCAGCGCGGATCGATCGGGCCGCCCATCATGGTCAGGCTGCGCGGCGTAGCTTCACCGCGCGCCGCCATCAGCGACACTGCCGCCAGCACCGGTACGGTCGGTTGGCAGACCGAGATCACATGCAGTTCGCTGGCGCCGATATGCCGGATGAACTCCTCGATATAGCCGACGTAGTCATCCAGGCTGAAGGCGCCGGCTGCCGTCGGCACCATACGCGCATCGACCCAGTCGGTGATGTAGACCTTGTGTTCGCGCAACAGCGTGCGCACGGTGTCGCGCAGAAGAGTGGCGTGATGGCCGGACAGCGGCGCGACCAGCAGCACGACCGGATCGTTCTTCATCTTCTCGATGGTGTCCGGATCGTCACTGAAGCGCTTGAAGCGCTTGAGCTGGCAAAAGGGCTTGTCCAGCGCAACGCGCTCGATCACCGCGATCTCTTGCCCGTGCGCCGTGGCGCTGTGGATGCCGAACTCGGGCTTTTCGTATTCCTTGCCCAGTCGATGGATCAGCTCGTAGCCGGCGGCCATTCGCTGAGCACCCGGCATCTGCGCGAGCGGACTGCCGCTGTCGTTGAGCATGCGCGCGTTGGCCTGCGCGAAGTAACTCAGCGGTCCGAGGAACGAGCGCTGCCATTCGTGGATTTGATAAAGCATGAGACTTGAGAGTTGCCGAAAACGGGGATCAGGCATCTTAGCGCCGTTTGTTCCCGCTGTGTTGCGTCGCCGCAAATGCTTGCGTCAGGGTAATTGAACGCTTTTCAATCAACGACTTGGCGGTAGCGGCAGCGCAGCAACACTTCGTCGACACCTTGCGTGTCGCCAAGGCCGGCGCGCCACTGCAGGGTTTTCTGGAAGCGCAAAGCAACCGGCATCAGTACCCGGTTGTACCACCACATCGCGCGTTCGCGTTGATGGGTGAGGTACCACTGGCCGAGGTCGAGCAGGCGCGAGGATTTCGGCTGCATGCCATAAACCGCGCTGTGCTCGATGGTGAAGCCGTGCTGCGCGAGCTTGGCGATGATCTGCGCCGGTTCATAACGCCGGCAATGGCCGACGAAGTCATCGAACGCGGTCCAGGCTTCCGGGTGCAGCGGGACCGACAACAGCACGTGCGCGCCAGGGGCCGCCGTCCGTGCCAGTTCGGCGAGCGCGCCGTCGTCATCGGCGACGTGCTCGAGAATGTCGAACGCGCAAAGCAGGTCAAAGCTGGCATCGGCGCAGGGCAGCGCGCCGATCATGCCGTGCACGGCATGCGCGCCGCGATCATGCAGCCGACGCAGGGCAGCATGGCTGATGTCGACGAAGCAGGTGCCGTCCAGCGGCAGGCGTGGACGCAGGCCGGGTGCCACTTCCAATC
>JBAPPP010000605.1:0-2654 GCA_049280175.1 Rhodanobacter sp. | reverse complement strand
GATCAGGCCGTAGGCAACCACCACCAGCAGGTCCGGCCGGTACGCCGCCAGCGCCTGCTGCGCCTCGGCGGATTTCAACGATTCGGGTTGTTCGACCGTGATTCCGGCTGCCAGCGCGGCCTGCTTGACCGGGCTGGGTGTGAGCTTGCGGCCGCGGCCTGCGGGTCGGTCGGGTTGGGTGTAGACGGCGACCACGTCGGCGCCGCTGGCGCGGCACGCTTCGAGACAGGGGACGGAAAAGTCTGGCGTGCCGGCAAACACCACCCGCAGGGGCTGTCGGCGCAAGCCCGGCGGGCTCAAGGGCGAATTACTCAAGCACTGGCCGCCTGTTTACGCTGCTTGTCCAACCGCTTCAGCAGTAGTGCGCGTTTCAGCGACGACAGGTAATCGACAAACACCTTGCCGTCCAGATGGTCGAGCTCGTGCTGGATGCACACCGCCAGCGGCCCTTCGGCCTCGACGATGATCTCTTGACCGTCGACGTCCTGCGCGCGGACCTTCACTTTCAGCGCGCGGGTCACGTCGGCGTACAGGCCGGGAAACGACAGGCAGCCTTCTTGATAGACCTGCGAGCCGTCCTTTTCGATGATTTGGGCGTTGATCAGCGCCAGCGGATGCTCGCGGTCATCGCTCATGTCGGCGACCAGCACCCGCTGATGCACATCGACCTGGGTCGCGGCCAGCCCGACGCCATTGGCGGCGTACATGGTTTCAAACATGTCCGCGACCAGCTGCCTGAGCTTCGCATCAAACGTGTGCACCGGTTCGGCACGGGTGCGCAGGCGGGGGTCGGGGAATTCGAGAATGGATAGTTGTGACATGCATTTCACCTCGGCGTCGAAAATGCGGGCGGCTTGGTAAAAATGCCACCCCGACGCGATCTAGAATGTTTCTCATTGTACGTCGGCAAGCATGCGAGTGCAGACGATTTTTGCCAACTGAGACCTGTTGCGCGTGTTAACCATTCGGTTACACTCGACCGAGCATCTGGGGAAGGGGGATTCCCGTCAATGATCAGAAAAATTATCGTGTTGCTGGCCGGCATGCTGGTCACCGCGGCCGTCTATGCGGCTGGCGTGCAGCTGCGGACTAATCATCCCGACAGTTATGTCGTGCGCCGCGGCGATACCTTGTGGGATATCTCCGCCAAATTCCTGTCCAAGCCGTGGCTGTGGCCGGAAATCTGGCAGGCCAATCCCCAGGTCCGCAACCCGCACCTGATCTACCCCGGGGACGTGCTCAATCTGTCCTTTATCAATGGACCACGTCTGACGCTGCAGCAACAAGTGCGCGTCGAAACCGAAGCCGTTCCGGCGATTCCATTGTCCGAGCTGCGCATGTTCCTGAAGGAAATGCGGGTCATGGACTCGAACGCCGTCAGCGCTGCGCCATATGTGGTTGGCCTTGAAGAAGGCCAGTTGCGTGCCACGGTTGGCCAGAACCTCTATGTGCGCGGCCTGCAAGGTGCGCCGGGCCAGCGCTGGGCGATCGTGCGGCCGAGCCATGTATTCCGCGGTTACGACCAGGACGATGCGGAAAATGCCGATCTGGTCGGCCATGACCTGGACAGCGATGCCGCCATGGTCAGTTCGCCATGGCATGAAGATTCCCGTGTCAGCACGCAGACGATGTGGTCCCACGACGACCACATCCATCACACCCGTGGTGAGGATCTTGGGGTCGAAGTCAGCGTGATTGGTACGGCCGAAACGTTGCGCATGGGCGATCCGTCCACTTTGCTGCTGCTCAATTCGACCACCGAAATCCGCAGTGGCGACCGCGTCATGCCGATTGATGATGCGCCGTACGACGCTTACTACTACCCGCACGCGCCGAAGTCGGTGCCGAACAACGCCCGCGTCATCGCGTTTGCCGATGCGCTGGCCGCGGCCGGCTCACGCCAGGTCGTGGTGTTGTCGATCGGCTCCAAAGACGGTGTCGAGAACGGCCAGACCTATTCGATGTACGAGCCGGGCTCAAACATCCACGACGACGTGGCCAGTAACAGCTGGAGGCGCGATCTCGGCGAGCGGGTCACGCTGCCGGATGAGTACGTCGGGCATGTGATGGTGTTCCGCACCTTCGACCGCGTCAGCTACGGCCTGATCATGGATGGCTTGCGTCCGATCGAAAAAGGCGATCGTCTGCGCATGCCGGAGTAATCGATCGGCGACGGCATCGATCGGTCACATCGGAATTTTCCTACAGAACGGCGCGGTCATCACCGCGCCGTTTCTGTCTGTACCCAGTCCGTAAACTGCAACGCATGAACGATATGGATGAAGTGCGTGCGTGGCTGATGGCCTTGCGTACACCCGGTCTCGGTCCGGCTGGCCTGCGCGAGCGGTTGGATGCGGCCCAGGGTGATATTGGGCGCGTGCTGACACACCTGCGGGCTCACCCGGTGGCGCTCGGCGAGCAGGCGCGGCAGTGGCTGGATCAGCCTGACGAGGCACGGCTGGCGGCCGATATGGCTTGGCTGGCCGAGCCGGGTCACCGGTTGCTTCGTTGTACCGAGGCGGATTTCCCTCCGCAGCTGGAAAATATTCCGTTGCCTCCGGCGGCGCTGTTCGTGGTCGGCGACGCCAGCCTGCTGCTGTATCCGCAGGTGGCGATTGTCGGCGCACGCAACGCCAGCGCGGCCGGGCTGGCGC
>JBAPPP010000604.1:0-3154 GCA_049280175.1 Rhodanobacter sp. | reverse complement strand
CCACCGAACTGGCCGTTGCGAAACACCGTCTTGAGCTTGGACAGAACGTCCAGCGTAGTGCCTGCGCGCGGGCCTTCGTCGGTGTCGATCTGGCGGCTGTCGGTGATGATGCCGCGGGTGGCGAGGTTCGGGTAGTGATCGTCGAGCGCGAACGGGCTGATCTCTTTCTTGAATTCACCGGCCGCAATGGCGGCGAGCGCGCGGCGGTGGCTTTCCACCGAGAACGCGTCCTGCTGTTCGCGGCTGACCTTCCACTGCTTCGCCACGTTCTCGGCGGTGATGCCCATGCCGTAGGCGATGCCGATGTTCTCGTCATTGAAGATCGCCGGATTCATGGCGATCTTGTGACCCATCATCGGCACCATGCTCATGCTCTCAGTCCCGCCGGCGAGCATGAGATCCTCCTCGCCTAGACGGATCCGGTCGGCCGCCATCGCGACAGCCTGTAAGCCGGAGGAGCAGAAGCGATTGATGGTGACGCCGGGTACAGTGTCGGGCAGGCCGGCCAGCAGCACGCCGATGCGCGCCACGTTCATGCCTTGCTCGGCCTCGGGCATGGCGCAACCGATGATGGCATCACCGATGCGGTGCGGGTCGATGCCGGGTGCCTGCGCCATCACGGCGCGGATCACGTGGGCCAGCATGTCGTCCGGACGGGTGTTGCGAAATACGCCGCGCGGCGCCTTGCCAACCGGGGTGCGGGTGGCGGCGACGATGTAGGCATCTTGCACTTGCTTGGTCATGGGATTTGCTCCGTTGCGTCGCGCGATTCGCGGCGACGCCCTGTGATTTTCTTGATCGCCGGAATGACGAGCGTTTAATTGCGCAGTGGTTTGCCGGTGGTCATGGTGTGGGCGATACGGGCCTGGGTTTTCTCCGTTTGCGCCAGCTCCACGAAATGCTTGCGTTCCAGCGCGAGCAACCATTCCTCGTCGACCGTCGAGCCACGTTCGATCAGGCCGCCGCACAGGGTGTCGGCGATCCGCGTGGCGATTGCCACGTCGTGTTCGGAGGCGAAGTAACCGGCCTGCAGGTTCGCCAGCGACGCCTTGAACGTGGCGGTACCGACATCACCGGCAACCGGAATCGCACGCGCCGGCAGCGGCGGGCGGTAGCCGCTTTCGGCCAGCGCGTTGGCCACCTGCTTGGCGACGTAGAGCAACTCGTAGGTGTTGAACACCACCACGTCACTGTCGCGCAGCAGGCCGAGCTGCTTCGCTTCGAACGCACTGGCGGAAACCTTGGCCATGGCGATCGTCTCGAACACCTTCTTCAGTTCCTCGAACGGATCACCCGGGTTCGCCTTGGCAGCGCGCACGGCCAGCTCATGCAGGCCGCCACCAGCCGGCAGTAGGCCCACGCCAGCCTCGACCAAGCCGATGTAGCTTTCCAGCGCCGCGACGGTGCGCGCCGAATGCATCTGGAATTCGCAGCCACCGCCCAGTGCCAGGCCGCGCACGGCCGAGACCACCGGCACCAGCGAGTGCTTGATCGTCATGCTGGTGCGCTGGAAGTTCTCCACCATCTTCTCGAACTGGTCGATCTTGCCTGCCTGCAGCAGGCCAAGTGCGCCCTTCAGGTCGGCGCCAGCAGAGAACGGTTCGGCGGTCTGCCACAGCACCACGGCCTTCAACTTCTGCTCGGCGATCCTGATCGCTTCCTGCACGCCATCGAGTACGAAATCGTTGACCGTGTTCATCTTGGTCTTGAACGAGAGGATGCCGATGTTGTCATCGCCCAGCGTCCACAGGCGTACGCCATCGTTCTCCCATACGGTCGTGCCCTGGTCGAATTTCTCGCCCAGGATCGGGTCCGGGAACAGCTGGCGCTGGTAGACCGCATGCTTCGAGCGCGGCTTGTCTGTGTTGGCGCTGGCCGAGTAGGAACCATCCTTGCCATGGACGCCTTTACGGCCATCCGTGACCCACGCCGGCAGCGGCGCCTTGCTCATCGCCTTGCCTGCCGCAATGTCTTCGTTGATCCAGCCGGTAACCTGCTGCCAGCCGGCAGCCTGCCAGGTCTCGAACGGACCGAGCTTCCAGCCGTAGCCCCAGCGGATCGCGAAGTCGACATCGCGTGCGGTGTCGGCGATGTCAGCCAAGTGGTAGGCGGTGTAGTGGAACAGGTCGCGGAAAGTGGCCCACAGGAACTGCGCCTGTGAATCACTCGACGCGCGCAACTTGCCGAACTTCTCGGCCGGATCCTTGATCGCGAGAATCGCGGCAACCTCGTCGGACGGCTTCTGTTCGGAGACTCGGTAGTCCTGCTTGGCGACATCCAGTACGACGATGTCCTTGCCGACCTTGCGGTAGAAGCCCGCGCCGGTCTTCTGCCCGAGCGCACCCTTGTCGATCAAGCCCTGCAGCCAGGCCGGTGCCTTGAAATACTGATGCCACGGATCGTCGGCCAACGTGTCGGCCATGGTCTTGATCACATGCGCCATGGTGTCCAGACCCACCACGTCGGCGGTGCGATAGGTGGCGCTCTTCGGTCGGCCGAGGGCCGGGCCGGTCAGCGCGTCAACCGTGTCGAAACTAAGCTTGAACTGGTCGGTGTGATACATCGTGGACAGCATCGAGAACACGCCGATGCGGTTGCCAATGAAGTTCGGCGTGTCCTTGGCGATGACGACACCCTTGCCGACGGTAGTGACCAGGAACGCTTCCAGTCCCTTGACCACATTCGTATCGGTGAGTCGGGTCGGGATCACTTCGACCAGATGCATGTAGCGCGGTGGATTGAAGAAATGCACGCCGCTGAAGCGATGGCGCATTTCCTCCGGCAACGCTTCGGCCAGGCTATTGATCGACAGGCCCGACGTATTGGATGCGATGATCGCCGTCTTCGACAGATGCGGCGCGATCTTCTTGTAGAGATCCAGCTTCCAGTCCATCCGCTCGGCGATCGCCTCGATGACCAGGTCGACGTCCTTCAGATGCGCCATGTCCTCGTCGTAGTTCGCCGGGATGATGGCTGCCGCGAGGTTCTTGTCCGCCAGCGGGGCAGGTGACAGCTTCGCCAGGTTCGCAATGGCCTTGAGTGCGATGCCACTCTTCGGGCCTTCCTTCGCGGCCAGGTCAAACAGTACGGTTTCGACGCCGGCGTTGGTCAGGTGCGCGGCGATCTGCGCGCCCATGACACCGGCGCCCAGTAC
>JBAPPP010000603.1:0-4164 GCA_049280175.1 Rhodanobacter sp. | reverse complement strand
GGTTTACCATGAGCAATATTTCCGCCCAACTGGTCAAGGAACTGCGCGAGCGGTCCGGCGCCGGCATGATGGAATGCAAGAAGGCCCTGGTCGAGAACAACGCCGACATCGAAGTCGCCATGGAGTGGCTGCGCAAGTCCGGCCTGGCCAAGGCTGACAAAAAGGCCAGCCGCGTCGCCGCCGAGGGCCGCATCGTCGCTGCCCAGACCGCCGGCAAGGCCGTGCTGGTCGAAGTCAATTGCGAGACCGACTTCGTCGCCAAGGACGCCAGCTTCCTGAAGTTCAGCGACACCGTCGCCGAGATCGCGCTGAATTCCGGCGCCACCGACGTGGCCGCACTGAAGGCTGCCGCCTATCCGGGCGCCAGCAATGTCGAAGAAGCTGCCAAGGCACTGATCGCCACCATCGGCGAGAAGATCGACGTGCGCCGCATGGCCCGCGTGGAAAACGCCGGCACCATCGGCAGCTACATCCACGGCGGCCGCATCGGCGTGCTGGTAGCGCTCAAGGGCGGCTCCGAGGATCTGGCCAAGGGCATCGCGATGCACGTGGCAGCGATGAACCCGGCGCACATCCGCGCCGAGGACGTCCCTGCCGAATTCCTAGCCAAGGAAAAGGACATCGCCCTAAGCCAGATGTCCGACAAGGAAAAGGCCAAGCCGGCCGACATCCTCGAGAAGATCATCTCCGGCAAGATCCACAAGATCGTCTCCGAAGTCACCCTGCTCGGTCAGCCCTACGTGCTCGACACCAATGTCACGGTGGCCGATGCGCTGAAGAAGGAAGGCGCCGACGTCATCTCGGTGGCCCGTCTGGCCGTCGGTGAAGGCATCGAGAAAGTGCAAGAAGACTATCTGGCTGAAGTACAGAAGGCGATGCAGGGTTAAACCTGTTTGTCCATCGGGTCAGCGAAAAGCCGCGGGAAACCGCGGCTTTTTTCGTTTAAGACATCCAAACCAAAGCGGCTGCCGCCTTGCTCCTCCCCCTGCTTGCAGGGGGAGGTTGGGAGGGGGTGGCTGTTGACTTTGAGATCAAGAGCACTCCTCCCCAACCCTCCCCTGCACGCTGAGTAGAGAGCAGAGTCGAAGCATTGCCCCTCGTCCCTCCCCCTGCTCTCCGCTACAATGAATCTGTTTTGTCACACACAATCCGGAGATTCCATGAGCGACCAGCCCAAGTTCCACCGCATCATGCTCAAGCTCTCCGGTGAAGCATTGATGGGCGAGGCCGATTACGGCATCGATCCGAAGGTGATCGGTCGGCTCGCCGACGAGATCATCGAGGTGCAGCGTGCCGGCATCCAGATCGGCGTGGTGATCGGCGGGGGCAATATCTTCCGCGGCGCCGGCCTTGCCGCAGCCGGCATGGATCGGGTCACCGGCGACCATATGGGTATGCTGGCCACGGTGATGAACGCGTTGGCGATGCAGGACGCGATCGAGAAACGCGGCGGCTTTGCCCGCGTGATGAGCGCGATCCAGATCCACGACGTGGCCGAGGATTTCATTCGCCGCCGCGCGATCCGCCATATCGAGAAGGGCCGCATCGTGCTGTTCGCCGCCGGCATTGGCAATCCGTTCTTCACCACCGATTCCGCCGCCGCACTGCGCGCGGTCGAAGTAGGTGCGGATCTGCTGCTGAAGGCGACCAAGGTCGACGGCATTTACACCGCTGACCCGACCAAGCACAGCGACGCCAAGCGCTATGACCGGTTGACCTACGACGAAGTGATCGAACGCAAGCTGGCGGTGATGGACACGGCCGCTATCGCCTTGTGCCGCGACGACCGCATGCCGATGCGTATCTACGACATGACCGTCCCTGGCAACCTGATGCGGATCATGCACGGCGAACCTATCGGCACCTTGGTCTGCGCCGACTGAAGCGCGGCCGCACTGCTATATAATTACCTGTCTTGCCAGTTTCATCGGGAAAAATCCACATGCTCAACGACATCAAAAACGATGCCCAGACCCGCATGGGCAAGAGCATCGACTCGCTCAAGCACGATCTCACCCGGATACGTACCGGCCGCGCCAGCACCTCGCTGGTGGACAATATCAAGGTGCCTTACTACGGCGCCGACATGCCGCTGACCCAGGTCGCCTCGGTGTCGCTGGCCGATTCGCGCACGATCATCGTCACGCCATGGGAAAAGAACATGGTGGCGCCGATCGAGAAGGCCTTGATGGCCTCTGATCTCGGCATTACGCCGACCACGGCCGGCACGGTGATCCGCCTGAACATGCCGCCGCTCACCGAAGAGCGTCGTCGGGAGTTGGCCAAGCACGTCGGTCATGAAGGCGAGAACGCGAAGATCGCGATCCGCAACGTGCGCCGCGATGTCCTGCAGCAGGTCAAGGATCTGCTCAAGGAAAAGCTGATCACCGAAGACGAAGAACGCCGCGTCGACGATGATATCCAGAAACTCACCGATCGCGCCGTCAAGGATGTCGACGCCGTGGTGAAGGCGAAGGAAGAGGAGCTGATGGCCCTTTGATGATGACGTCGGGAGCCATCGCCGCGCACCGTTCCGCGTTGCTCATCGTGGCGAACCCGCACGGCATGTTTGCCACCCCTCCCCAGCGGGGAGAGAGTTGCAGTGAAGGGGCCAGCCTGCCACGTACCAACAGCGGTCGAACGGCATGACTATCAAAGCCGAGGCCGACAAGGTTCCGCGCCATATCGCCATCGTCATGGATGGCAACGGCCGTTGGGCGAAGGCACGTCACCGTCCGCGCAGTTTCGGCCACAACGCCGGCCGCAAGGCCGTACGCGAAGCAGTGGAATCGTGCCTGCGCGAGGGTGTGCAGGCGCTGACCCTGTTCGCGTTCTCCAGCGAGAACTGGAAGCGCCCGGAGGATGAGGTCGGCGCGCTGATGGGTCTGTTCCTGCGCGCACTCGACAAGGAAGTGGAGGAGCTGCACGGCCATGGCGTGCGCCTGCGCTTCATCGGCGATTTGAGCGCATTTGACGAGCCGCTGCGCGAGCGCATGCAGGCGGCAATGGTGCGCACTGCCGGCAACGACAAGCTGCATGTCAACATTGCGGTGAACTACGGTGGCCGCTGGGATATCGTCCAGGCCAGCCGGCAGGCTGCCGAAGCGGTCGTGCGCGGCGAGCTGCGCAGTGACGAAATCGACGAGGCCCGACTGAATCAGTGGACGAGCCTGGCCGAACTGCCGCCGTTGGATTTGTTCATCCGCACCGGTGGCGAATGCCGCATCAGCAACTTCCTGCTGTGGCAGGTCGCGTACGCCGAACTGTATTTTACCGACACCTTGTGGCCCGATTTCGACCAGGCTTGCCTGCGTCTGGCCATCGAAGATTTTGCCCGCCGCGAGCGCCGTTATGGCCGCACCGGCGAGCAGGTCGCCGCCATTTCTTCCTAAGGATTCCGATGCTGCTTCAGCGCACCCTCACCGCCCTGCTGCTCGCGCCACTGGTGATATTGATCATCCTGTTTTCATCGGCGGGCATCTTTGCGGCGGTCGCCACGGTGGCCTTCCTGGCCGCATTGTGGGAATGGGCCCAACTGAGTGGCCTGAAGAGTGCTTCGTGGCGCGTGGCAGGCCTGGGCGCAGGCGCCGTCTTGTTCGCGTTGTTGTGGTGGACGCGCAGCACCGCGCTGACACCGGTACTCCTGGCGGCAGGCGTGGCCTGGTGGTTGCTGGCCTGCCTGTGGCTGCGCCATTTTGCGTTCGCCGCCGCACCCACGCGCGAGAACCTCGCTCTGAAATTGGTGGCCGGCGTATTCGTGATTTTTCCGGCGTGGGTGGCGATCGTGAGCATTCACGAGCGCGTACCTCACGGCCATGGGTGGACCATGCTCGCCCTGCTGATTGTGTGGGCGGCCGACATCGGCGCCTATTTCAGCGGACGCGCATTTGGCAAGCGCAAGCTGGCGCCGCAGATCAGCCCCGGCAAGACCTGGGCCGGCGCTTATGGCGCGCTGGTGGCCGGTGTGCTGGTCACCATGATCGGTGGCTGGCTGCTTGATGTCCGCGGTGTCCAGTTGTTGGGTCTGGCACTGCTGGCGGTGATCACGGTCAGTATCTCGATCGTCGGCGACTTGATCGAAAGCCTGATGAAGCGGCATGCCCAGGTAAAGGATTCGGGCACCCTGTTTCCCGGCCACGGCGGCCTCATGGATCGCATGGACAG
>JBAPPP010000602.1:0-3305 GCA_049280175.1 Rhodanobacter sp. | reverse complement strand
CCTACGCTCTCCATGCCTCACACAGGTTTCTTTCGCGCCCGGCAAATTCTGAACAAGCCCGGGACTCGGCATCCGCTAAACTTGGCGTTCTGCCCCCACCGGCAGCCCCGTAAGGATTGAAGCCGATGACCCGCAAGACCCTCAAGGTTGCGCTGCTGCAGGAAACCGACCGCGGCAGCCGCGATGCCAATCTCGATGCCATTGAAGCCGGCCTGCGCGAAGCCGCTTCGGCTGGCGTCGAGCTGGTGCTGCTGCAGGAGCTGCACAACGGACCCTACTTCTGCCAGCGCGAGTCAGTCGAGGTGTTCGACCAGGCCGAGAGCATCCCCGGCCCCGGCACCGCGCGCATCGGCAAGCTTGCCGAGGAACTTCAGCTGGTCGTCGTCGCGTCGCTATTCGAGCGTCGTGCGGCCGGGCTGTATCACAACACCGCCGTGGTATTCGATCGCTCCGCGGCGATTGCCGGCAAGTATCGCAAGATGCATATCCCGGACGATCCGGCTTTTTACGAGAAGTTCTATTTCACACCCGGCGATCTTGGTTTCGAACCGATCGACACCTCGGTCGGCCGGCTCGGCGTGCTGGTGTGCTGGGATCAGTGGTATCCGGAAGCTGCGCGCCTGATGGCGCTGGCCGGCGCCGAGCTGCTGCTCTACCCCACCGCCATTGGCTGGGATCCGAACGACGACCAGGCCGAGAAAGATCGCCAGCGCGATGCGTGGATCACCGTGCAGCGCGGCCACGCGGTCGCCAATGGCCTGCCCCTGCTGGCCTGCAACCGTACCGGTCATGAGGCCGACCCTTCAGGGGTGGGTGCGGGTATCGACTTCTGGGGCAACAGTTTCGTGGCCGGCCCGCAAGGCGAATTCCTGGCACAGGCCGGCACCGATAAGCGCACGCTGTTGCTGACCGAAGTCGACCTGGCCCGCAGCGAACACGTACGGCGCATCTGGCCGTTCCTGCGCGATCGCCGCATCGATGCCTATGCCGATCTGCTCAAGCGTTTTCGCGACTGAAGCCACACTCGCAGCTTCCTGCGCAGCTTGTTCCGCCGGACTGCCATCCCCATGCTTGAATTTCCCCTACGACCCGGCGCGCTGATCGCATGAGCTTTCCTGAAACCGACCTTGCCACGCTGCCCGCCCTGCAGGGCCAGCCGATCGAACGTGTGCAGCGCGATGGCGTCGAGTACGTGGTGCTGGGTACGGCGCACGTCTCGCGCAGCAGCGTGGAAGCGGTCGACGCCTTGCTGGCGCACGAGCACTTCGACGCGGTCGCGGTGGAGTTGTGCGACAGCCGCGCACAGAGCATGCGCGACCCCGAAGCGTTCAAGCAGATGGACCTGTTCAAGGTGATCCGTCAGGGCAAGGCCGGCATGGTCGCCGCCAGCCTGGTGCTGTCGACATTCCAGAAACGCCTGGCCGACCAATCGGGCATCCAGCCCGGCGCGGAAATGAAGGCAGCGATGGATGGCGCCGACCAGCAAGGACTGCCACTCTGGCTGATCGATCGCGAGGTTGGCACCACGCTGAAGCGCGCCTGGCACAGTGTGGGCTTCTGGCAGCGCTTCGGCCTGCTCGGCGGCCTGCTGGCCAGCGTGTTCGAGCGCGAGGAAATCGAGCAAGCCGAGATCGAGAAACTGAAACAAGGCGACCTGCTGGAAAGCGCCTTCAGCGAATTTGCCAGCGAATCAAAACCGCTTTACCAGAGCCTGATCGGCGAGCGCGACGCCTTCATGGCCGCACGCCTGCGCGAAGAAGCGACGCGCTCGGCGACGAGCGAACCGCGCCGCGTACTGGTGGTGATCGGTGCCGGCCACCTCAAGGGACTGAGCACGCTGCTGCGCGAACAGCAGAGCGACCCGGCCACCGAGGTGGAAAAGCTGGGCGCCACACCGCCCAAAGCCCGCTGGCCGAAGTGGGTCGCTGGCGCGCTAGTGCTGCTGGTGTTCGCCGCGATCGCGTTCGCGTTTCACCGCAATGCCGCGCTGGGTACACAAGCGCTGCTTTCATGGGTGCTGTTCACCGGCGGCTTCGCCGCAATCGGCGCGCTCGCCGCTGGCGGCCATCCGCTGAGCATCCTCGCCGCTTTCATCGCAGCACCGATCAAACCGTTCCGCCCCGGCATTCCCGCCGGCGGCATCAGCGCGATGGCCGAAGCCTGGGTGCGCCGTCCTCGCGTCGCCGACTTCGAAACCCTGCGCGACGACATCGTGCACTGGAGCGGCTGGTGGAAAAACCGCGTCGCCCGCACCCTGCTGAACTTCTTCCTGGTCAGCGTCGGCACGATCATCGGCGAATACACCGCCGGCATCCACATCTTCAAGAGCCTGATCTGACCCGCGCCACGCGCTAAGTCGGCAAGCCCGCACATGTTACGATTCGCGCCGCCTGCAGCCCCGCCTGCAGCGCGCTGCAACACCCCGCCCGGGTGGCGAAACTGGTAGACGCAAGGGACTTAAAATCCCTCAGCCGCAAGGCTATGCGGGTTCGACCCCCGCCCCGGGCACCAATTAAATCAATATATTGCCTCACTTTCGCTCGTCGAATCTTTTGGCGGACTTGAGAGGCGCTCGTTCTGTTTGCCGTTTGTTTGCCGTACGCCGCAGGTAGGACACCGCGACCACTTCCAATGGATGTCCTCTTTCACCATCGCAAAGTCGTGATGACTGAGGCGAATGCGGAATATGTAGACCTTCGACGCCGCTACGCGACGGCCGCTTTGATCCCGGAACGCGTGATGTTGGCTTTGTAAGCCACGATCATCTCCCGCAAAGTCAGGTAGGTTCGCAGTCTACGAAGTGGAGCTGACATCCACTTTCGCCTATGGGGCCGTCAGGTCGGTTCTAACTTCCGGTGAGCTTGTAGTGAGTGCATAGCCGGTATGCCGGCTGAGCACAGGCTCAATCGCCGCGAGTAGTCCAAAGATCATGCCGTTGAGAAGCCACAGCTCCCACACCCAACCAGGTATGGGGTCGGCCGGAGAGTGAGAAACGCACTCATCGGGGCGACAGAAATCGTGCGGCGCCCTCACCTTCTGCACCCGTTAGCGCCCCGTCTCCGTAGAACTACCGTAGCCGGCCAACTGGTTTTACCCGAACATCTTGTCGCTTTTCGAAAGACAGTGCTC
This sequence comes from Rhodanobacter sp., assembly GCA_049280175.1. GTDB lineage: Bacteria > Pseudomonadota > Gammaproteobacteria > Xanthomonadales > Rhodanobacteraceae > Rhodanobacter. The sequence goes on along the minus strand of JBAPPP010000602.1, from coordinate 176 downwards.
GCGCGAGCGTGTTAGGAAAAAGGGACCCTTCCTAAAGTTTGCTGCTCCTCAGGTGTTCTCGTGGATCGGGCCCCACGCAAAATTCCCTGTGCCTTTGGAGGGGATATGGAAGGGTATCCATATAGAGCCGGATCTTCGGTTGTCCGCGATGCGCCGCATCGTCGAGAGGGCGTTAC
>JBAPPP010000601.1:0-4827 GCA_049280175.1 Rhodanobacter sp. | reverse complement strand
GGCCAGGATGCGCTCCAGATCGCCGATGCCACGCAGTTGCTCGCGCAACGGCTCGTAGCGGCGGCTATCGATCAGCGTGCCGATCGCCTGATGGCGTCGGCGCAGCAGTTCGCGCGCACGCAGCGGGCGATTCAGCCAGCGGCGCAGCAGGCGCGCACCCATCGGCGTTACCGTCTCGTCCAGCACACCGAGCAGGGTGTGTTCGGTGCGGCCGCTGGGATGCGTATCCAGTTCCAGGTTGCGGCGGGTGGCCGCGTCCAGCGCGATCGTCTCGCTGGCGCTTTCCACCGCCATGCCGGTGAGGTGCGGCAGCGCGCTCTTCTGGGTTTCCTCGACATAGCCAAGCAGGCAGCCTGCGGCTGCCGTGGCGAGCGGCATGTTGTCCACACCGAAGCCACCGAGATCGCGGGTGCCGAAGAAACGATTCAATTCACGTCGTGCGGCATCGGCGTCGTAATGCCACGGTGGCCGCTTGCGCAGGCCGGGCAATGCGCTGACCAGCTTGGGCCACGCGACGCTTTCGTCGACCAGCGTTTCGGCAGGCTGCAGGCGCGCAAGTTCGGCCGCCAGCGTTTCGGCATTTGGCACTTCGCTGAGCAGGAAGCGTCCGCTGCCCAGATCGACCCAAGCCAGGCCATAGCCACCATTCGTACCGGCGGCGATCGCCAGCAGCAGGTTGTCGCGGCGCTCCTCCAGCAGCGCGGCATCGGTCACCGTGCCCGGGGTGACAATGCGCACGACCTTGCGTTCCACCGGGCCTTTCGAGGTGGCCGGGTCGCCGATCTGCTCGCAAATCGCCACCGACTCGCCGAGGCGCACCAGCCGAGCGAGATAGTTTTCTGCCGCGTGATACGGTACGCCGGCCATTGGAATGGGTGCGCCGGCGGACTGCCCGCGTTGCGTCAGCGTAATGTCGAGCAGCCGTGCTGCCTTGCGTGCGTCGTCGTAGAACAGCTCGTAGAAGTCGCCCATGCGAAAGAACAGCAACACCTCGGGATGTTCGGCCTTGGCCGAGAGGTACTGGCGCATGAACGGGGTGTGCTGTGAGAGATCGTCTTGGCTCATGCAATACAAGTCTTGGCGTGGTCGCGCGAAATGGGTAAAACGGTGGCCTTGCGCGTGGTGCAAAGCGCATTCAAGTCTGGGAGTCTCGCATGGAGTTGTCGTCCGTTCCTACCGATGCCGAGTTGCTGGCGCTTGCCGGCGAGGCGGCGGCGGAAACACAGCAGCGCAACCTGATGCTGGTGACCGCCGAATCCTGCACGGGCGGCTGGATCGCCAAGACGCTGACCGATCTGCCCGGTAGTTCGGCCTGGTTCGGTGCCGGGGTGGTGACCTACAGCTACGAGGCGAAGGAGGCCTTGCTCGGGGTCAATCCGCGTACGTTGGAGCATGCGGGTGCGGTCAGCGAGGAAACCGTACTGGAGATGGTTTCCGGTGCTCTGGCACGCTTCGGCGCCGGCGTGGCGGTTGCGGTGACCGGGATTGCCGGGCCATCGGGCGGCACGCCGGACAAGCCCGTCGGGACGGTGTGGATCGGCTGGAAACGCCGTGGCGGCTACGGGCACGCGCAGCTGTTCCATTTTCCAGGCGATCGCGAGGCCGTCCGGCGGCAAACTGTCGCCGCGGCGCTCATCGGCGTGCGGAAAGCGCTGACGGAATAACAGGTTGTATGCCGTCGGGCGGGCTTGACCGGTATGGGATACTGCCTTGGTCGCGGCAGGACGCTCCTGTAGGGGCCGGCTTGATCGAATCGCCCCAAATCGAAGCCGCCCCGACTGCAGCCCCGTGATCGCAGCCCGTGAGACCCGATCCGGGCATCATGCTTACCATTCACAGCCCAACCGGAATTCAAGACGATGGATGACAACAAGCGCAAGGCACTTACTTCCGCCCTCGGCCAGATCGAAAAGCAGTTCGGCAAGGGCGCGATCATGCGCATGGGCGACCGCGTCAACGAGGCCATCGAAACGGTGTCCACCGGCTCGCTCGGGCTGGATATCGCGCTCGGTGTCGGCGGTCTGCCGCGTGGCCGCGTAGTCGAGATCTACGGGCCGGAGTCGTCCGGCAAGACCACCATGACGCTGCAGGCGATCGCCAGCTGCCAGCGCGCCGGTGGCACCGCCGCGTTCATCGATGCCGAGCACGCGCTCGACCCGACCTACGCGGAAAAACTGGGCGTCAAGGTCGACGACCTGCTGGTCTCGCAGCCGGATACGGGCGAGCAGGCGCTGGAAATCGCCGACATGCTGGTGCGCTCGGGTGCGGTCGACATGGTCGTCGTCGACTCGGTTGCCGCGTTGACCCCGAAGGCTGAAATCGAGGGCGAAATGGGCGACTCCCACGTCGGCCTGCACGCCCGCCTGATGAGTCAGGCCCTGCGCAAGCTCACCGCCAACATCAAGAAGTCCGGCACGCTGGTGATCTTCATCAACCAGATCCGCATGAAGATCGGCGTGATGTTCGGCAGCCCGGAAACCACGACCGGCGGTAACGCGCTGAAGTTCTACGCTTCGGTGCGCCTGGATATCCGCCGCATCGGTGCGGTGAAGAAGGGCGAGGAGATCATCGGTTCGGAAACCCGCGTCAAGGTGGTCAAGAACAAGGTGGCGCCGCCGTTCCGCCAGTGCGAATTCGAGATCCTGTACGGCGAAGGCACCTCGCGCGAAGGCGAGATCATCGAACTGGGCGTGGCGCAGAATCTGATCGACAAGTCCGGCGCCTGGTACAGCTACAAGGGCGACCGTATCGGCCAGGGCAAGGAGAACGTGCGCCAGTACCTGCGCGACAACCCGGCGATGGCGAACGAGATCGACAAGCTGCTGCGCGAGCGTCTGCTGGTGCCCGTCGGCAAGCCCGCCGCCGCGGCCCCGGAAGAGGCGCTCGAGGAAGCGTGAGCGTTGACACCGAGCGCTGATGTTGGCAATCCGTTTTAGCAGATGGCCCGGCTCGTCCGGGCCATCTGCATTTCAGCTCGGTATTAAGGCGCGTTACCGTAGGGCCGGGTCACTCCAGCCGTTCCACGGCACCTCCTCAGCCGTTCGCCCTGAGCGTAAGTCCGAAGGGCTGAAGTCGAAGGGCAACCCACCCCGGCCGTTCTCCCGGAGCATAAGCACGAAAGGCTGAAGCCGAAGGGCGACCCTTCGACTACGCTGCGCTACGCTCAGGGCGAACGGTGAGAGGACCCATCCCCATCCAGGTATCAGTTTGCATGGTCATGAAACGTCCGCCCGGAAAAAATGACCCGGCCAAGCCGAAACGCAGCGCCTACGACAAGGCGTTGGGCCTGCTGGCGCGCCGCGAGCATTCACGCAAGGAGCTGAAAACCAAGCTCCGACAGGGCGGCTACGAGGGCGAAGAAACCGGCGCCGCGATCGAGCGCCTGGGCGAGCAGCAGTACCAGGACGATGACCGCTTCGCCGAAGTGCTGCTGCGCAGCCGGATCGCGCAGGGCTATGGCCCGATGCGCCTGCGCGTGGAGCTGAAAAGCCACGGCTTGGCCGATGCGCGCATCCGCGAATTGCTGGAGGCGGCCGACGTTGACTGGACTGCTTCCGCCGCTGCCCAGCTGCGCCGCCGCTATGGCGCAGGCACAACCGACCCCGCCGAACGTAACCGCCGAGCGCAATTCCTCTTGCGCCGCGGCTTTGCCGCCGCCACAGTACGGAGTGTTACCCACGCCGAAGTGGACGAAGCTGACGACGAAAGCCCCTGAAATCCATCGTCCAGGGACGGTGGAGGGATGGATCGCGTGGCTCGGCCGCGGTGTGGCCCCCGATCACCCGCCAGCATGACATGCATGAAAACCTCTGAAATCCGTTCCACCTTCCTCGAATACTTCCGTTCCAAAGGCCACACCATCGTGCCGTCCAGCTCGCTGGTGCCGGCCAGCGATCCGACGCTGCTGTTCACCAATTCGGGGATGGTGCAGTTCAAGAACGTGTTTCTCGGCAGCGAGAAGCCGGGCTATGTGCGCGCGGCCGACGTGCAGCGTTGCCTGCGCGCCGGCGGCAAGCACAACGATCTGGACGCAGTGGGCTATACCGCGCGCCATCACACATTCTTCGAGATGCTCGGCAACTGGTCGTTCGGTGATTACTTCAAGCGCGACGCCATTGCCTTTGCGTGGGAGCTGCTGACGGGCGTATTCAAACTGCCTGCCGACAAGCTGTGGGTCACCGTCTATCACACGGACGACGAGGCATTCGACATCTGGCACAAGGAAATCGGTGTGCCGGTTGAACGCATCGTGCGCATTGGCGACAACAAGGGGGCACCGTTCGCTTCCGACAATTTTTGGCAGATGGCCGACACCGGCCCGTGCGGTCCGTGCACGGAAATCTTCTACGACCACGGCGCGGGGATCGCTGGCGGCCCGCCCGGTTCGCCAGACGAGGACGGCGACCGCTATATCGAGATCTGGAACCTGGTGTTCATGCAGTTCGATCGTGCACCCGACGGCTCGCTGTCGCCGCTGCCCGCACCATGCGTGGACACCGGCATGGGCCTGGAGCGCCTCGCTGCGGTACTGCAGCACGTGCACTCCAACTACGAAATCGACTTGTTCGCGCATCTGATCCGTGTTGCTGGTGAACTGACTCGTACGAGCGATCTTTCCAACAAGTCACTGCGCGTGATTGCAGACCATATCCGCGCCTGCTCCTTCCTGATCGTCGACGGCGTACTGCCTTCCAACGAAGGTCGTGGCTACGTGCTGCGCCGTATCATCCGGCGCGCCTGGCGGCATGGCTGGATGCTCGGCGTGCTCGGCGACTTCTTCTGGAAGATGGTGCAGCCGCTGGTCGAGGAAATGGGCGTCGCCTATCC
>JBAPPP010000600.1:0-10443 GCA_049280175.1 Rhodanobacter sp. | reverse complement strand
GCTCTCTGGCGTGCGGCCATGCCCCGCCGAACTCGCGGTCTCCGCCGCGGCGCGATAGGCGTCGCGGAATGGCACGCCAGCGGCAGCCTGCTCGATCGCCACGTCGGTGGCGTACATCGCTGGATCGATCGACGCACGCATCGATGCCTCGTTCCACTGCATGCGCGCGAGCAGATCCGGCACCAGCTCCAACGCGGCCAGGCCGTGGCGGCAGCCGTGGAATAGCGAGCCCTTGGAGAACTGCAGGTCGCGCTGATAGCCGGACGGCAGCGACAGCAACTGCTCGATTTCGGTGCGCGCGGCGGCGACGCTGGCGTAGCTGGCACGCAACAGTTCCACCACATCCGGGTTGCGCTTGTTCGGCATGATCGAGCTGCCCGTGGTGTATTCGTCCGGCAGCTTCACGAAATCAAACTCAGCGGTGGTGAATAGCGACAAGTCCCATGCCAGCCGACGCAGGTCGAGCAGCGCACTGGAAATCGCCTCGAGCACCGCCATCTCGAACTTTCCGCGCGATAGCTGCGCATAGATCGGGCTCACCTGCATTCGGGAAAAGCCGAGCGCTTGCGTGGTGTGTTCGCGGTCAAGCTTCAGGTTCACGCCATAGCCGGCCGCCGTGCCCAGCGGATTCGCGTCGATCCAGTCGGCGGTCTGTCGCGCACGCAAGGCATTGTCGATGAAGCCTTCCGCAAAGCCGGCAAACCACATCGCCGTGGACGACACCACCGCGCGTTGAAGATGGGTATAACCCGGCAGCGGCACGGCCGGCTGCGCCGCACGCTGAAGGCAAACCTTCGCGATATCGCGACAATGCACCTCGAGCACGGCAAGCCTGTCCTTCAGCCACAACCGTGTAGCAACCAGGATCTGGTCGTTGCGGCTGCGCCCTGTGTGTACGCGACGGCCCGCATCGCCGAGTCGCTCGGTGAGTCGCGCTTCAATCGCCGAATGACCATCCTCGTAACGCTCGTCCAGCACGAAGGTGCCTGCACTGAAGTCTGCTGCAAGCGCATCCAGTTCGCGCTTCAGAGCAACCGCTTCGTCGGCGCTCACCACGCCGATATTCGCCAACCCTTCGACATGAGCCTTGCTGGCGGTGATGTCATGCAGGAAGAATTCGCGATCCAGCAACACGTCGTCACCGGCGAGAAACTTCATGATCCTCGCGTCGATCTGCACGCCGGATTTTTGCCAGAGGGGTTGAGTCATGCGGTTGTCCTCGTAGGAGCGCACCATGTGCGCGAAAAGCGTAGCGACTCGGTAGATCTTTCGCGCACAGGGTGCGCTCCTACAGCAACGGAATGGCGGTGTATTCGTCTACACCGATTGCACGGTTGATGTTCTGCATCGCTTGCGTTGCGGCGCCCTTCAGCAGGTTGTCCAGTGTCGCCACCAGCACTACGCGTTTGCCATCAGCCGACAGCGCGAAACCACCGATTTCGACGTAATGCTTGTGGGCGATGCGGCTTACCCACGGCGCCTCGTCCACCACGGACACCAGCTTCTCGCCGGAGTAGGCATGCTGAAAGCGCTGCAGCACCTCTTCGCGTTTCAGCGGGCGCGCGAGATAGAGATTGGTGGTGACGGTGAGCCCGCGAAAATGCGGCGCCACATGCGGCATGAACTCCACCGGCAGGCCAAGCCGGAACGAAGCTTCCTTCTCGTGCATATGGCCGGTCAGCGCGTACGGCATCAGGTTGTCGCGTAGCTTGTCCGGATCGTTCTTGTCCGACGGCGTGGTGCCGGCGCCTGAATAGCCGGACACGCCGAAGCACACCGGTGGTGCGGCCAGCAGGTCCTTCAGCGGGGCGATCGATAGCTGGATCGCGGTGGCATAGCAGCCTGGATTGCTAATGCGCTTCTGGCCATGCCATTTTTCGCGGGTCAGCTCTGGCAGGCCGTAATACCAGTTCGGGTCGAAGCGAAAATCAGCCGAGAGGTCCACGATCAGCGGATCGACACCAGCCGCGTCGAATGCCGCAACGCAGGCTGCCGCCTTGCCGTTCGGCAGTGCCAGGATCACCACGTCCGCACCCAGCGCGGGCAGCTCCTCGTGTGCCGGCGAGCTGTAGCGCAGTTCGCCGCGGTATTCGGCGACATGCGCATCGACGCGCTGGCCGTCCAGCTCTCGCGAAGAAACAAACACCAGTTCCAGCGCTGGATGCCTGGCAATCAAGCGGATCAGCTCGGCGCCGGTATAACCGCGCGCGCCGACAATGCCGATGGTCTTTTTCAAAGTGTTCATGACGTTCAATCCACCAGCGTTGGTTGTCGTATGGCGCAATGAGCCACGCAGCGGGCGATCGTGTCGAAGCCGTCCATGCCGTACCAGTACACCTTCCAGCGCGGTTGCTTGAGGCTGCCGTCGCACTCGGCGTCGTAGAACGGATTGACCGGGTTGCCGGCACGCGAGCGCCAGAACAGCTGCGGGTTCTGCTCGCGCATCACCAGCCACACGGCGCGACCGAGACCCTCTCCCTGCGCGTCGTCGAGCACGGCGAACTTGTCCAGATAGGCGAGCCCGTCTTCCTCGGTGAGGATCATCGCGGCACGATAGTTTTCGCTGACGTAGACATGCCGTGGCTGAGTGCGCTCGAAGTAATCCGCGACCAGCGTGCGACCGAAGCTCGATTCGATCAGCGTACGCATCCGCGCCAGATCGATGCCGTCCCACGAGTTGAAGGTCAGCACTTTCTCGCCGCGCCGCACCAGCGTGCCCGAACCCTTGTGAGTGAACAGCTCCTTGGCCAGTTCGGACGGCCGTGTAATCGATACCGATGAGGTCAGCGGCAAATTCGCGAGCAGGTCGGCGATCTGTTCGAGCTTCAGCCGCATGCCGCCATTGAGCCACGGCTGCGCCATCAGGTGTTCGTATTCGGTCGACAGATTGATCGAGTCGATCAACTGGCCCTCGCCATCGAGCAGCCCGCCGGTACCGGTGAGGAACACGATCTTGTACGGCTGCAGCACGCGGACCAGTTCGTTCGCGGCAAAGTCCGCGTTGATATTGAGTATCTGCCCTTCCTCGGTCTCGCCCAGGCTGGCGATGACGGGAATCGATCCAGCGCGCAAACTGGCCTCGATGGGCGCCAGGTTGATGCTCTGCACCTTGCCGACCAGACCGTAGGTGTCGCGATCAAGATAGCTGGACGTGAATACACCCGATGGCACCGAGGTGGCACGCGTATCCATCGTCTGCAGCGCTTCCACGAGCTTGAGGTTCTGCTGCTGAAATACCTTGCGCACGATGGCCAGCGCCTGTGGCGAGGTGACGCGCAGGCCGTTGACGGTCTGCTTCTCGATGCCGGCGGCAGACAGTTCCTCATCCAGTTGCGGGCCGGCGCCGTGCAACACGATCGGCGTTAGGCCGACCTGCTGCAGGAACGTCAGCGACGAGGTGAGATCGGCCAGTTCATCGCGTAGCACCGCGCCACCGACTTTCACCACGGCAAAGCGCTTTGCATCGATCTGCGAGAAGCGCTTCAGATATTGCTGGATTTCCTTCGCGCTACCCATGCTCGAGAGCAGGCGCACGATGGTCTTGCGGGTGTGCTTATGCGTTTCCACTATTCACGATCCGGTAAATGGTTTGTGCGTACTGCTGCAACTGATCGAGCGTGACCCATTCGTCCGCGCTGTGCGCCTGCGCAATGTCGCCGGGGCCATAGACGAACGCGGTGTAGCCGGCGGATGAGAACAGCGCTGCTTCGGTCCAGAAATCCACCGCGTTGCCGATCGGCAGCTCCAGTTCGTCGGCAATGTCGCGCGCTGCCAAGCGGCGGTCCTCTGCCCGCGCGGTGTCGCCGGCAGGCAACGAGACCCCGCGAAAGGTCTCGGTGAATTCCACCGGCTGCGGCTCGACCAAAGTCTGGAAACGTTGCAGCAGTTGATCCGGGTCCATCGTCGGCAGCGGACGGAAGCCGAAGCGCACTTCCGCCGCGGGCGCGATCATGTTCGCCTTGATGCCACCTTCGATGCGCCCGATGTTGAAGCGCAGCCCGGTGAGGCCGCCGAAGCGCTCATGCGATTGTGCAGCCACGAAGTTCAATGCAGCGTCGCCCCAACGCACCGCCTGATGCAGCGCGCTGTCGCTCGGCTTCTGCTCGCCTGAGGCGTGCCCGGCGTGCCCGGAAAAGCGCATTAGTACCGACTGGATGCCACGATGCGCCAGCACGGCTTCGGCCTTCGTCGGCTCGGCCACGATCACGGCTTCGTAGTCATGCGCCGTACTCAGGAAACCCGCGATGCAACGCGCATCGTTCGCTTCCTCATCGGTGGACAGCAGCAACGCCAACGGACCGTCGGTGGCATTTGCCACGGCCAGTAGCGCCGCTGCCGCGCCCTTGATATCGCAGGCGCCGAGGCCAATCGCACGATCCGCGGTGACTCGAAGTTCGTGGGGATTCGCACTCCAGTGCGGCGAGTCCGGCACCGTATCCATATGCACGTTGAACAAGTAACGCGGTTGGCCGCGCACGGCATGCAAAGTCACTGCGCCAGCGCCGTAGTCAGTCACCTGCACATCGAACCCGGGCAGTTGCGCGCGCACGTAGTCGAACATGCCACCGGTGCCGATCACACGCGGTGGATTGCGCGTATCGAACGCGACCAGCGCTTTCAAATGCTCAAGCGCGGCATCGAGCAGCGTGCTCATCCGCGGTTGACCTCGGCCCATAGCGTGCTGCTCATGCCGAACAGCTTGATGAAACCTTCGGCCTCCTCCACACCCCAGTCGGCCGACTGCGCGTAGGTCGCGCCCTTGGCGTTGAGGATGTGCTTCGACTCGATCGCCACCGCGCTGACCAAACCACCGTTCGTTTCCAGCACCACCTCGCCATTGACAGTGGACTGGCTCGACGCGAGGAACGCCTCCAGATCGGTCTTAAGCGGATCGTGGAAGAAACCCTCGTAGACCAACTCCACCCACTTACGCGCCACCTCGGGCTTGAAGCGGTTCTGCTGCTTGGACAACACCGCCTCTTCCAGCGCACGGTGCGCGGTCAGCAATGCAGTCAGGCCCGGCGCCTCGAAGATGATGCGGCCCTTCAACCCGATCGTGGTATCGCCGGTATAGACGCCGCGGCCGACGCCGTACTGCGCGAACAGGCCGTTCAATGTCGCCAGCAGCTTATGGCCGGCGATCTTCTCGCCGTCCAGCGTCACCGCCTCACCCTTGACGAAGCCAATCTTGACACGCAGCGGTTTGGACGGCCATTCGGAACGCGGCTTGCACCAGCCCACGGCGCCCTCGCCCGGTGCCTGCCAGCGGTCGATCTCGCCGCCGGACATGGTCAGGCCCAACAAGTTCTCGTTGATCGTGTACGCCTGCTGCTTCGCGCGCACGCCGAAGCCGCGCTGTTCCAGATAGGCCTGCTCATAGGCGCGTGTCTGGGTGTGCTCTTTCTGGATCTCGCGGATCGGCGCCACGATCTCGTAGTCACCCAGCGCCTTCACCGTCAGGTCAAAACGCACCTGGTCGTTGCCCATGCCGGTGCAGCCATGAGCGATCGCCTTCGTGCCCAGTTCGTTCGCGCGCTTCAACGCGGCTTCGACAATCAGGTAGCGATCGGATACCAGCAGCGGGTACTGGCCCTGATAGCACTCGCCAGCCTGCACGAAGGGTTTGACGAAGCCCTCCCAAATGGCCGGGCCACCATCGACAGTGACGTGCGAAGCAACACCGAGCTCGGCCGCGCGCTGCTCGATGAACGCACGCTCCTCGGCATCCACGCCGCCGGTATCGGCAAACACGGTATGTACGGCCCAGCCACGTTCCTGCAGATACGGCACGCAGAAACTGGTATCGAGACCACCGGAGAAAGCGAGGACGATGTCTTTGCTCATGACTTGCGGATCCTGAAAGAGAAAACTGAGAGGGAGAAGATCAGACGGATGCGACCACGATGCGCGGCTCGCAGCGCACCGGAAAATTCACGGAATTGGCGATGAAGCAGCCATGGTGGGCAGCCTCGTGCGCGGACTCGGCCTTGGCAGCGTCACTGGCAGTGCTGATGGTCACCTGCGGGCGCAGCACTACCTCGACGAAGTGGCCACCGTGCGCATCGGTTTCCATCGTGCCTTCCGCCGTATCGGTATACGCCGTGACGACGATGCCGGCCGTCGCGGCCACATGCAGATACGACAGCATGTGACAGGTGGACAACGCCGCTACCAGCATGTCCTCCGGATTGTGCTTGGTGGAGTCCCCCCGAAATGCGGGGTCGGACGAACCGGCCAACACCGGCTTGCCCGCCACGCGAATCTCGTGCTCGCGACCGTAGCCCTGATAGGTCTGCGTGCCGGTGCCGTGGTTGCCAGTCCACTCCACGTCGACGCGGTAATGATGCTGATGCCCGCTGCTCATGCGTTGGAATCCTCTTGGTGAGACATAAGGTCGGCCAGCTCCGCGTCGCCATCAGCATCACGCTGCCGCAGACCGTTGATCACGCCCATGCGATTCGCCTTGGGGTGGTTCTGGTTCAACTTGAACTTGCCTTCGATGCGCTCGATGGCGATCTCCAGACCGACGATGCCGTGCAACGACTTTTCGATGTGATCGGCGGGTGCATCCGATACCTTCCACGGTGTCGGCAGCCCCGACTCGTGCCGATCGGTCAACCGTTCCAGCAGCGTGCGCAGCCACACCGCGTCCTCGATCACCCGCAAGCGACCATGCACATGCACGACGGCGTAATTCCAGGTCGGCACTTCGCGATGCGTCTCGTGCTTGCTCGGATACCAGTTCGGGCTGATGTAGCCATCCGGCCCGCGGAAGATCACCAGCACGTCGGCGCCATCGGCCTGCCGCAATTCGTTGCCGCGTGCGACATGCCCATGCAGCACGTTGTCGCCGATCAGTTCGAACGGTAGATGATTGGCCACCAGCCCTGAATCCGTATCGATCACCACCGTGGCGAACGGATAATCATGGATCAAACCATGCAAGGCATCGACGCGCGTTTCGTTGAAATAGCTGGGCGTGTACATGAACCTTTCCTTGAGTGATCTCAGCGACCGGTGATCAACGATGCCATGACCGCCTTCTGCACGTGCAGGCGGTTTTCAGCCTCGTCGATGGCGATGCAGGCGGGCGAATCCATCACGGCATCAGTGGCCTTGATGTTCCGGCGCAGCGGCAGGCAGTGGCTGAACAAACCGTTGTTGGTAAGCGCCATCTTCTCCTCATCGACGATGAAGTGCTTGTTGGCCTCGCGAATCGGCTTCTCCTGCTCCCAGCGACCGAAGTAAGGCAGCGCGCCCCAGCTCTTGGCGTAGATCACGTCGGCGCCCGTATAGGCTTCGCGGATATCGTGGCTGACCTTGAGCGAGCCGCCGTTCTCCTTCGCGTTCTGATAGCCGAACGCCATGTAACGCTCGTCCAGCACGTAGTCGGGCGAAGGACACAGCAAAGTCACGTCCATGCCCAGCTTGGTCGCGATCAGCAGCGCGGAATTCGCCACCGCGGTGTTCAACGGCTTCGGGTGATAGGTCCAGGTGAGCACGTACTTGCGGTTCTGCAGATCGTCCAGGTGCTCCTTCATCGCCATCGCATGAGCCAGCTCCTGACAGGGATGGGTGATCGTCTCCATGTTGATCACCGGTACCGTGGCGTACTGCGCGAACGCCTTGATCACCTTGTCCTCGCGATCCACTGCCCAGTCTTGGAACTTCGGGAACGCGCGCACGCAGATCAGATCGACGTAGCGCGACAGCACTCGCGCCACTTCGGCAATGTGCTCCTCGGTGTCACCATCCATCACGCTGCCTACCTCGAACTCGATCGGCCATGCGTCCTTGCCTGGCGCCAGCACGACCGCGTGACCGCCGAGATGGAACGCACCGAGCTCGAAGCTGGTGCGCGTGCGCATCGAGGGATTGAAGAACAGCAACGCGACCGACTTGCCGGCCAGCTGCTGGCCGCGTGGCGAACGCTTGAATTCGGCAGCTTGCACCAGCAGCGCGTCGATCTCGGCGCGGCTGTAATCCTGGGTGGTGATGAAATGGCGAATGGTCATCGATCAATTCCCTGCGGCGGTGGCCGCGCAAAAAAATCAAAAATCCAAAACAAAAAAACCCGGCGCGAAGGCCGGGTTTTATCGTCGATACACATGAAACGCGTGCGACAGCCTACCCGGCCGAGTGTCCATACAACGGTCGACGCGCACGCGACGTCATCCCAGCAGCCGCGCGGGCGCTGGTAAGTACGTTGGCGGTATAGACGGCTGTGGACATGAGGATTCCGGCAAGCAAGGCGGGCATCATGCCGGCAATTTCGCTGCTGCGCAACAAAAATATGGGCGCCCGGCATCCTTCTGATACGGGACGCCCATGACAACGCCGCCGCCCGGAGGCGGCGGCAGTCTTCATTCGGCGGGAGCCACGTTAACCAGGACCCGCAGGCGCTCGCCCGGATCGTAGCCGAGGCGCGACTCGTACACCTCGCCGCGATACCGGTACTGCACGTCGTAGCCCATGATCTGGCGCTGTTGTCCGGGGCCGCAATTGGTGACGGTCTGCACGGTCTGGCCCGCGTTGTTGGCGGCCACCTGATTACCGACGGCACCACCGGCTACCGCGCCCACCGCCGTTGCCGCCACGCGACCATTGCCGCGCCCGATGGTGCTGCCAAGCACCCCACCTACCACGGCTCCCAGGATGGTGCCCCCGGTCGTGTTCGCCGGATTCTGGGTGACCACGGTCTGATTCTGGCACTGCTGCACCGCGCCGTAGACGGGGTCCACGCGCAACACATCGGCCCAACCGTAATGAGCATTGCCGTCACCGCCCTGCACCGGCGCACCCTGTGCAAAAGCGCTGGTGACGGTCAGAAACAGCGCCAGCACTGAAAGAAACTTCTTGGTCTTGGTCATTGCGACCTCCGATGGGGGAACATTGAGCGCACATGTGCACTTACTCCTGCCATTCGATCAAATTCAGGCTGAATACAGGCTTAGAATTAACACTACGCAACCTTGCCGCTTACACGTTGTTAATATGATCTGCTGTTTCGCACGCTGAAGGCGTGCCGCCCACCGCTCCGGATTGCCTCCCCGATGCCGATTTCGCTCTACAACAGCCTGTCCCGCCGCATTGAACCGTTCACCCCGCTCGATCCGGACCGGGTGACGATGTATCTCTGCGGCCCGACCGTCTACAACTACGTGCATATCGGCAACGCGCGCGGTCCGGTCGTGTTTGACGTGCTGGCGCGGCTACTGCGTCGGCATTACCCGAACGTGGTCTACGCCCGCAACATCACCGACGTGGACGACAAGATCAACACCGCCGCGCTGGAACAGGGCGTCGACATCGGCACGATCACGGGAAAGTTCGCCCAGGCCTACCGCGAGGACATGGCCGGCCTCGGCATCGCGCCGCCCGACCTCGAACCGCACGCGACTGCACATATCGGGCAGATCATCACGATGATCGAAAACCTGATCGAGGGCGGCCACGCCTATGCGGCGGCTGATCACGTGCTATTCGACGTGGGGTCCTATCCGGCCTACGGCCTGTTGTCGGGTCGCGATACCGAGGAGCTGATCGCCGGTGCGCGGGTCGAAGTGGCGCCGTACAAGAAAACCCCCACCGACTTCGTGCTGTGGAAACCCTCCACCCCCGAACTACCCGGCTGGGATAGTCCGTGGGGCCGCGGCCGCCCCGGCTGGCATATCGAATGCTCGGCGATGAGCGCGGCGCATCTGGGCGAGACCATCGACATCCACGCCGGTGGCATCGACCTGCTGTTTCCCCATCACGAGAACGAGATCGCCCAGTCCACCTGCGCGCACGGCGGCAAAGTGTTCGCGCGCTGGTGGATGCACAACGGCATGCTGACGTTTGACGGGCGCAAGATGTCCAAGTCGCTGGGCAACGTACTGCTGGTGCACGAGCTGCTGAAGCTGCATCCGCCCGAAGCACTGCGCCTGCTGTTGCTGCGCGGTCACTACCGGCAGCCGCTGGACTGGTCCGAAGGCGCCATCACACAGGCCATCAGCACGCTGGACGGCTGGTATCGGGTGCTGCGCGATTTGGACGAGGTCGCTGTGCCAGCGGGCACATTGCCGGTGCCTGTGCGGGTTGAGGCGGCGTTGTGCGACGACCTCAATACACCACAGGCACTGGCCGAGCTGTCACAGCTGGCCGATCAGGCGCGCCACAGTGGCAGCGCCGAAGCCAAGGCCGCCCTGCTCGGCGGCGGCATGTTGCTTGGCCTGCTGCAACAGCAGCCGGAAGCCTGGCTCAAGCGCGGCGAGAGCAGCGTTGACGAGGCACACGTCGAGGATCTGCTGCAGCAACGCCGCGCCGCCCGCGCTGCCCGTGATTTCGCGCGTGCCGATGCGATCCGCGTCGAACTCACCGCACTGGGCATCGCCATCGAGGATGGCGCCCAGGGCACCCGCTGGAGCGTGCTGAAAAATTGAGGGGTAGGAGCGCACCCTG